>JASHXW010000311.1 GCA_030043395.1 Streptosporangiaceae bacterium | reverse complement strand
AGACCGCGATCGACGCAAGCCTGTGGCTGCTCGGCGCGGGCGTGCCGCCCGAGGCGATCCGCTGGATCAGGCCGCGCGATGCCTGGCTCCTGGACCGGGCATTCCAGCAGCCTCGCGCTCTTCTGCCGAAGCTGATGGAGGGAGTGTCGCTGTACCTGGAGGCGGCCGCTCACGCCGAGGACGCGGGCGATCTGTTCCGCCGGCTCGAGGCGTGCGGCCAGCTGATCCGCATGGACCCGCAGACCGAGCCGGCCATGTTCCGGTGCGCGACGGTGAGCCAGGACGAGCTCGCAGGAGTGCGCAGCATCAAGAACGTGATCCGCCTCGGCCGAGTCACCCGCGTGGGCACGGACCAGATCGACCTTACGGGCGGATCGATCCCGGCCGACCGCGGGCAGGTTCACGTCGACTGCTCGGCGGCCGGCGTTCGCGTCGTCACCGGCCGGCCGGTGTTCGCAGGCGACACGATCACCCTGCAGCAGATCCGGGCCTGCCAGCCGGTCTTCAGCGCCGCGCTGACCGGCTACGTGGAAGCGGCATTCGGGTCCGACGAACGCAAGAACGAGATCTGCCCGGCGAACCGCTACCCGGACTCGGCGGCTGACTGGATCCCCCTCACCTGCATCGCCCAGCGCGCCGAAGTCATCTGGGCCACCGATCCCGAGGTGGCGACCTGGATGCAGCGATCGCGTCTGAACGCCACCAGCGGCATCGCGGAGCATGACGGTGACCCGGAGCTGAAGTCCGCGCTCACCCGCCTGTACGCCAACATCGGGCCCGCGATCAAGAACCTGGAATCCCTGATGCCAGTCAGCCCCTGACTCTGAGGCTGCCCCGGACGGGCCGAAAATTGACCGGACATGCCGATGCCAGAGAGTCATCTTCGATGGGATAAAGTTCGGCTTGCAGTGAATTGCCGTTTTGGTGACAACACTGCATTCAGCGACCGTTCTGGGGGAGGACCAGGGATGATCCGACGTGCATCGAGTGCCAGTTTCCGCGGCAGCGGGCTAGCGCTCTGCTGTGCCGTTCTGTTGGCATCGGGGCTCGCGGCCGGGCCAGCCGCGGATGCCGCGTCTCGCGCCGTCCCGGCTGGGCGGGAGTACCCGGTGCTGGTCGACGGCGATTCGAGCAGCGGCACCGGGACGCTCACCGAGTTCGGACCGACCTGGACCGCCTCGCTCCCGCTGAAGGACCCCGGGCCGATCGCCGTCGCTCCCGACGGCCAGCACGCCTATGTGGTCACTTCCGGCGGCGTAGCCGTGGTCAGCAAGGTGAACACCGCTCATCCGGAAATCACGGCCAAGGTCAGCACCGGCGGCACGCCCGGGGGGATCGCGCTGAACCCGAGCGGGACGCAGCTGTATGTCACCGTCAGCTCGGCGAAGCGCAGCCTGGTCAAGGAGTATGCGGGCGCCCGGACCGGCAGCCTGAAGATGGTGACGTCGGTAGCGACCAAGACCGGCGCTAATGCCATCGCCATCACGCCGGACGGAAAGTACGCCTACGTTGCGGTCAACGACGACCCCTACATCTACTACCTCACCGACATCGGGGGCATTGGAACCGCCCATCTGAAGGTATTGCGGAATATCAGCATCGCCGGTTATCCCGAGGCAGTCACGGTCACGCCCAACGGCCAGTACGTGTACGAGGTCAGCAACATGGGCTTGTCAAGCGGCGCCATTGCCTTCAAGCACGCGCAGAGCGCCCACCCCGCTCTTGCCAAGGGATTCTCGCCGCCCCGCCTGGCCGGCCTCAGTCCTGTCGCGGTAACGCCAGACGGCCGCTGGGCCTACGCTGCCTACCTGCACAACCTCATGGTGATCAAGAACGCGCAGACCAGCCCTGGCAAGGGCGGCACCGCCGCGGTGAGCCCGGCCGGCGGCCAGATGGTGATACAGCCGGACGGCACCTACGCGATAGAAGCTGGCGACAGCACCTCGGGCGGGCTGCTCGCCGTGCTGACCGGAACCTCCTCCGGCCACCCGAAGGTCACCACGACCTGGAAGCTCTCCTACTACCCCTACAACCTGGCGATCTCCCCGACCCGCTGACGCTCAGCGACCGCCGAGCGCCAGGATCGCCCTATTGACCGAGGAGCGCGAGCAATTCCTCATCGTCACCGAGGCGTGTGCCCCGCTTGGCCAGCCCGGGGGCTGGACGACGCCGAGTCCGGACAGTGTGCCGTCCGGCCCGGGGCGGCCGACGACGATCGTGCTTCCGCCGACTTGCAGCTGGCTCAGGCTGGCGTGGACTACGACGACGCGAGTGCCGCCAGATGTGCTCACCGGAACCCGGGTTCCGCCGGCAGTGACGACAGTGAAACCGCCGGCGGTCGCGTCCGAGACCGTCCCGCGGATGGTGACGGTGCCAGGTATGTTCAGCGTGCCACCGCCGTTGACAAGGACGAGGTCAGCGGTGATCGTTCCGCCGGAGCCGGTGCCTGCCACGAGAACTGGCGCGCCGTCCGTGATGTCGCCGGCCAGCTGTCCTGACGCGATGACCTCCGTCGCCGCCGTGGTGCTCACGGTCACGGTCTGGCCGCCAGCAGTCTGCAGGACCACGCTGCTGCCGCTCACCTGCTCCAGCGTCCCGCTTGCCTGCTCGAGCTGGGGGCATCCGCTGATCGCAGTCAGGGTCGTCTGGCCGCCGTGCGGGGACAGGTGCACGTGCACGACTCCGGCCAGAATGCCGGCCCCGACGAGGAGGACCAGCGCGGCCGCGGCGCTGCCCACGACCAGCAGGGCGCCCCGCCAGGCCCGCCCGGTCCCCAGCCGGCCGGCGCGCTTCGGCCCGGCAGGCTGCGCCACCTCCGCGGGGGAGGCTGTCAGGCTGCGGATCCCGTCGGCAACCAGGTTCCAGCGCTTCGCCTCAAGCTGGCAGTGCTCGCATGCCGCGAGGTGCGCCAGGGCACGATCGCCTGGTGGCTGGCCGGCGGACCCGGCGACCAGGTCCCCGAGGTCCAGATGGGCAAAGCCAGTGTCAGAGGAGTCGGCGTTCATCGGTTCTGGCCCTTCTCGTCAAGAATCCGGTTCAGCGCGGTGCGCGCGGAGGCCAGGCGGCTCTTCACCGTCCCGACCGGGATCTCCAGCACATCGGCGACCTCGGGGAGGCTGAGCCCTGAGCCGAAGGCAAGGCCAAGTACCTCCCGGTGAGCTGGTGCGAGCTCCCGGATCGCGCGTGTGACCTCGGCCAGCTCGGCCCGATCCAGGGCCATGACCTCCGGCCCCGGACCAGAACCTGGCTGATCGGCCAGGAAGGAGTCATCCACCACCCGCAGCCGCTGACCACGCAGCCGGTCGCGGGTCTTCCGCCGGGCAATCGCGATCACCCAGGACCGCACCGAGGACTCGCCGCGGAAGGAGCCCGCTCCTCGCCAGACGGCAAGCATCGTGTCTTGCACGATCTCCTCGGCTAGGACCCGGTCACCCACGACGAGCAGGACCTGTCCGAGGACCACGCGGCCGTGCACCCGGTAGAACGCAGCCATCGCGTCCTCGTCGCCCTGGCCGATCCGCGTCAGCAGCGCGGCATCGTCGCAAGCTGTCGGATCGTGACTGGCGGTGAAGGTTGCCGCGCCTGCGTGCCGCCGCGGATCGCTCACCAGTAACCTCCCCAAGGGATTCGCTTGGAGAGTAAGTAGCAAGATGCAACGACGCGGATCGGCTTGGCGCCGGCGTTTCTCGCAAGCCGCGTCCAGCGTATCTAGCCAGCCGCGCTGATCTGCGCTGTTACCTTGCGAGGCCCGCGGCTTGGACGCCCGCAGTCGATGGCGGGAAGATTCTGGCCGAGCGGCGTGTTGTTTGGTGATGACACGACATATCGTGTGAGTGATTGGACCTGACGCCGTGGACGGCTCTGGGTCCTTGAGAGGTGATCGTGATGACCGGTTGGTACGCGCAGCGCAGGCCGGACAGGTCGGCCAAGGCCGTGATCGCCGTGACGCTGCTCGCGCTGGTGCTGGTGCTGGCCGTGCCGCTGGCCCTCCTGGCGGCAGTGATCATGATGGCTCTCGGGCACGTCGTAGGCGGCCTGGCCGTCTTCGGCGGCTCGGTTCTCGCCGCCGCCCTGGCCGTCGCGCTGGCGGGCATGAGCGGGATGCGGCAGCTGCGCAAGCTGCTGTCCGGGAGCGGGTTCCGGGTTGTGCGGCTGGACGGCAGTCAGTACACCGACGTCCCGGAGCCGCAGGGCAGCCAGTACACCAACCTCGTGCAGCTGGACCGCAGCGAGTACGGCGAGCTGAGCTGACCGCTCACTCGCGGTGCCGCGAGTGAGCGGCCCGGCCGGCGCGAGCTCAGGCGGCCAGCGTGCGTTCTAGCGCGCGCGGCGATGTTCGCAGTGACGTCTCCAGAACCGCCTGTCGGCGCCGGGGATCCATCAGGTTGACGCCAAGCACGGCCAGGTCCTCCGGGCCGGGAGTCAGGAGCGTCACCTTGACTCCGGCGGCGCGCAGGACACGTACCTCCCGCTGCAGCCCCATGGTCATCAGCGCGCGGACCCGGCGCTCCACGACCTTGTGCGGCGCACGCGGGTGATCGACGACGACGCTGGCCAGCGGAGCGAGCACGATGACTTCCTCCAGCCCGGTCCCGGCGAGGATGCCGACGGAGGTCGCCGACCGGATGCCGCCGTCCACGTACCGGCGGCCGTCGATGACGACCGGCTCGAACCATCCGGGCACCGAGCAGGACGCCACCACCGCGTCGGCCAGGCTCACCTCCGGTTCGCCGTCCTTGCCGAACACCACCCGGCGCCC
>JASHXW010000310.1 GCA_030043395.1 Streptosporangiaceae bacterium | reverse complement strand
GGATCCTGCTCGTAGTTCGTGGCGCCCAGGTTGAGGCCGTGGAACCAGCGGCGCAGCGTGGTGGTGCCGACGTCAGCCAGGCCGAGCACGACGGCCAGGCAACGCACCGAGATCGGCTCGAAGTACTCGGCCATCAGCTCTGCCTTGCCACGCCCGGCCAGCCGCGACGCGTAGCGCTCGGCCACCGGGCGAACCAGCCCGTCCACGTACGACTCCACCCGCCGCGGCCGGAACTTCCCGTCGAAGCTGCGCCGCAGCTCCAGGTGGGCCGGCCCGTCGGTGGTGATGATCGTCGGCATCCCGAAGGTGCGCTCGACCGGCGATGGTTCCGTCGTCGCCGCCGGGAAGTGCTCAGGATGCTCGGCCACGTAGCGCACGTCGGCGTGCCTGGTGACCAGCCACGCGCTCACCGCCGGCACGAAACCGACGGGCTGGAGGCGCCGCATGCGCGCGTACACGGGATACGGATCGGCGTCCAGTTCGCCCACCGTGACGTCGTCGAGGAACGCCGTCGCCTGCTCCATAGTCCTCATCATGGCACTTGTTTGGGACCAAACAGAAGAGCGAAATATATCCAGTTAGTGCAGATCAATGCGCTTCGGACATGAAGGAGGCATCGGGAAAGTGCCTCAGCTATTGCGCTTGATCAGCAAACCAGACTTAGCGCCGCTAGACTGACGCGATCAGGTTCTTGGCAGGGGGATACGAGAATCGTTGATGAGGGCGGCGTTTCTGGTCATGCGGCACGGTCATGGGTGAGCCGACTCGGCGAGGCCGATCTCGTCATGACGAGAGGCTAGTCAGGCC
Source organism: Streptosporangiaceae bacterium (assembly GCA_030043395.1). The sequence continues at coordinate 2,673 of JASHXW010000310.1, read as the reverse complement.
CTACGTGCTCGGCCGGGCAGGCGAGGCCGGGAGCGCACCGCCGCCTGGTGACGCTGCGCCGCAGGCAGTACCGGGCGGTCCGGCGGAGAAATCCAAGTCCGGGGAGCCGGATCCGCGGTCGGCGGCTGCCGCAACCGTTCCCGAGCCAGGGCTACCGGACTGGCGGTCAGGGGCCGCGCAGCCTGGAGCCCGCCGCGGTGCGCCATGGCCGCCTGCCACCTGGCCGCTGCCGGCCGTCCGGCAATCCTCGAAGCGAGGACCCAGCCATGCCTCGGGCTGGCGGAGCAGGCCCGTCGGCCTCCGGTGGATCACCGGGCTCGGCGCGGTCCTGGCGACACTGGCCATCACGGGAGGCGTGATCCTGGTCGCCTACCAGCGTCCCGCGGGATCGCTTGCCGGCACGTGCACGAATGCGCAGTGTCACGGCCGGTCGGCTGGAGGGTCCGCAGATCCAGCTCCTGGCGGCTCATCGTCCGGCTCGGCGCGGCACTCGCATCACGCCGCGCGTCCGTCGGCCAGCCATAAGGGCGCCAAGCCGAGGCCCTCGTCGCGGTCCTCCGGCACGTCATCGCCCAGCCCGCCAGGAAGATCTCCGTCGCCCAAGCCCAGCACAACATCGCGGAGCCCGAAGCCAAGCTCTTCCCCGTCACCTACGCCTTCGCCCAGCACCTCCGCGCAAGATGTCAGCGTCACCTACAGCCCGGGCCACCCATGGAAGAACGGCTTCACAGGTGAATTCATCATCGTCAATAACGGCAGCAAGGCGATTAAGGGCTGGCAATTGGCGGCCGTGCTGCCCGGCGATACGATCCAGTGGGTCTGGCCGGATCAATTCCAGATGTCTGGCAACACGCTGACCATCTATCCGTCGGATAGCGATACGACAATCGACCCCGGAGCCACCCTGACCGAGCACATCGCCGGCCAGGGACCCGCGACAAGCCCGACAAGCTGCACCTTCGACGGCTCGCCTTGCTGAGCTGATCGTCCGCTCGCGCGCATCCGGCCGATGAATCCGGCCGGCGCGGAGCGTCTACTAGCGTGAGCGCGGTAACCGGCGCGAGGCGCCGGCCGCGCACTTGCCATCGCACTATCATCGATGTAGCATTGTGATATCAGTTTTTGAATCGTGGCCTGGGGAGTCCGGGCAAGCCGGGGAAGCCCGGCAGGTGAGCCGCAGGAGGCATCGCCATGAACGGAACAGACGCGACTGCACCCGTTAGCCCCTCGAATGCCGATCAGGGTCATGCCACAGCCGGCTCGCGAGCCGCTCCGGCTGATCCGAGGGCCGCTGGCACCGCGAGTACCGGGCCAGACCGCCTTCCCGCGCAGGCAGCGCCCTCCGGGGTGCCGATCTTGGTGTGGGTGATCGCCGCCGCGTTCGTGGCGCTCGAGCTCGCGGTGAGCGGCCGGTACGGGTTCTTGCAGGACGAGCTGTACTTCATCGAGGCCGGACGTCATCTCGCGCTCGGCTACGTCGACCAGCCGCCGATGATGCCGCTGCTTGACAAGACCACGGACTTTCTCGGCGTCAACCCGACGGCAGTGCGGATCATCCCGGCGCTGGCTGGCGCCGCCGTCATCGTGCTGGCCTCCAGGTACGCCGCGCTCTTCGGCGGTGGCCGGTTCAGCCAGGTGCTCGCATCGCTTTGCCTCGCCTGCGCTCCGGTGATCCTGGGCGCCATGCACATCGGCAACACCACCCCGCTCGAGCTGCTGGCGTGGACGGTGGTCGTCTACTGCGTCGCCATGGCGCTGCTGCGCGACAAGCCACGGTGGTGGATCGGGGCTGGCGTCGCGTCCGGCCTCGGGCTCGAGGACAACAACCTGCTGGTCCTGCTGCTGATCTGCCTGGCGATCGGCATCGCCTGCACCATCCACCGGCCCGTGCTGCGGACACGCTGGCCCTGGATCGGCGCGGCTATCGCCGCGGTGCTCTTCGCGCCGAACATCTACTGGCAGGCCACGAACGGGTGGCCTCAGTTCGCGATGGCCTCGGCCCTGCACCAGGAGAACAACAGCACGGGCGCGTACATCGGAGGTCCGTTCGACCAGCTGTTCTACGTGGGCCTGCTCGTCTCGCCGCTGCTGTTCGTCGGCTTCGTCAGGCTCTGGCGAAGCCCCGAGCTGCGGTTCATCGCGATCGCCGCTGCCATCACCGTGCTGTACGTGCTGCTCTGGATTCCCGGCCGGCCGTACTACACCGACGGGCTCGCGACCGCGGTGCTGGCGGCTGGCGCCGTGTCGGCCGAGCGGTGGGTGGCGCGTGCTCGCAGGGCACGGCTGCGGCAGGCAGTGCTGGTCGGCGCGGCGCTGGTCGGCGCGCTGCTCATCGTCGCGTTCACCTTGCCGATCGTGCCCGAAGGAGACGTGCACTCGCTGCCGCTGTCGGTTCAGAAGAGCTCAGGAGCCGGCGACGAGATCGGCTGGCCGCAGCTCGCCAGCGCCATCGCGGCGCAAGACGCGGCGATGAAGCGGGCTGGCGACCCGCCAACCGCGATCTTCACCGGCTACTACGCGGAGGCCGCCACGCTCGACGTGCTCGGCTCCGGATACCACCTGCCGCCGGTGCTCTCGGGCCACAACGCCTTCTGGACGTGGGGCCCGGGCAGCGCCTCGGACCGGCGGGTGCTCGTGATCGACGCGCTCGGCCAGCTCAAGCCTTACTTCGCT
>JASHXW010000309.1 GCA_030043395.1 Streptosporangiaceae bacterium | reverse complement strand
CCGTTCGTGACCTGCTCGACGATCGTGGACCTGACCGAGTCGGCCACGTCGGCGGCGATCTCTACACCGCGGTTCATCGGGCCTGGGTGCATCACGATCGCGTGTTCGGGCAGCAGCGCCATCCGGTCGCTGTCCAGCCCGTACCGCCGGCTGTACTCGCGGACGCTGGGGAAGTAGGCGTCGTTCATCCGCTCACGCTGGACCCGCAGCATCATCACCACGTCGCTTGACGGCAGGACGCTGGAGAAGTCGTAGCTGACCGAGCACGGCCACCCGCCGACCGCCACCGGCAGCAGCGTTGGCGGCGCGACCAGCGTGACATCGGCGCCCAGTGTCCGCAGCAGCCAGACGTTCGAGCGTGCGACCCTGCTGTGCAATACGTCGCCGACGATGGCGACCCGCAGGCCATCGAGGCGGCCGAGCCTTCGCCTGATCGTGAAGGCGTCAAGGAGCGCCTGCGTGGGGTGCTCGTGAGTGCCGTCCCCCGCGTTGATCACGCTGCCCCTGACCCAGCCTGCCAGCCGGTGCGGCGCGCCTGAGGCGCTGTGCCTGATTACCACCGCGTCCGCGCCCATAGCCTGCAGCGTGAGCGCGGTGTCCTTCAGGCTCTCGCCCTTCTCGACGCTCGATCCCTTGGCTGAGAAGTTGATCACGTCAGCCGAGAGGCGCTTCGCGGCGGCCTCGAACGAGATCCTGGTCCTGGTCGAGTCCTCGTAGAAGAGGTTGACGATGGTACGACCGCGCAGCGTCGGCAGCTTGGGCATCGGCCGCTCGGCGAGCCCGGCTAGCTCCTGCGCCGTGTCCAGGATCGCGAAGGCGTCATCGAGGCTGAGGTCCTCGGCCGATATCAGGTGCCGGTTCATTCCGTCACCTCCGGGCTGACCTGGAGGGTCACCTGATCCTGGCCGTCTGTCTCGGTGAGCAGGACCCTGACCACCTCGCGCCGCGACGTCGGCAGGTTCTTGCCCACGTAGTCGGGCCTGATCGGCAGCTCCCGGTGGCCCCGGTCGACCAGGACGGCGAGCTGCACGGCCCGCGGGCGGCCGATAGTGCCCAGGGCGTCCAGGGCCGCGCGGACCGTGCGGCCTGAGTACAAGACGTCATCGACGAGCACCACGACCTTGCCGTCGATGCCCGAGTCGGGCACCTCGGTATGGCCGAGTGTCCGGGCCGGCCGCAACCGCAAGTCATCGCGGTACAAGGTGACATCGAGGGAGCCGACCGGGACGCGGACGCCCTCGGTCTGGCTCAGCCGGGCGGCCAGCCGCCTGGCTAGTGGCACTCCCCTGGTCGGGATGCCCAGAAGCACAACGTCATGAGCGCCGTCCGTGCGCTCGAGGATCTCGTGCCCGATCCGGGTCAGCGCCCGGCGGATCTCATCTGGCCCGAGGACTGCCTTACCGAGGGCAGCCCCTTCGCGGCCCGAATCTTCGCTGTGCGAAGAGCCGCCAGATGACGCGGTTTCTTCGTGGCTCGTGAGCCCAGCCATCACCAGACCTCCTTCCCCGCCTCACGGGACGGGCCTTAAAGGACGTCGAACGGGTCCAACCTACCAGTCAGTGACGACCGGCCCCGGCAGGGGCACGCCGAGCGCGGCGCGAAGGGGCGACCGGTCTGTCTAGAGTTGACCGCATATATCATCTGTTCCAGTGGTTACCGGCTGACAGCGGAGACTCGTCAAGGATGACGAGGTCACGGGCGCTTCGCGCGCTTCATGTGACTGGCCCGCTGTCGGAAGGTTGCGGTGGCCGGGTTGGTTGGACCGCTTTTTGCACGTTCGGCTTGACCTTGTCGGACTCTCGGCCTACCGTCACTGTCCGTAACCATAAGTGAACGTCTTACCACTAAGGCCAGGGAACCAAAACAATGCCATCTGATTACGCCAAGAACCTCGGTTCCCGGCTGCGCGCCATCCGCACCCAGCAGGGCCTGTCTTTGCACGGCGTCGAGGAGAAGTCGCGAGGCCGCTGGAAGGCGGTCGTTGTCGGCTCGTATGAGCGCGGCGACCGCTCGGTAACCGTGCAGAAGCTCGCTGAGCTGGCTGAGTTCTATGGCGTGCCCGTTTCGGAGCTGCTGCCAGGAGACGCCGGGCCCGGCCTCATGGTCCCCGCTCCCAAGCTGGTCATCGACCTGGAGCGGATGGCGCAGTTGCCCCGTGACCAGGCAGGCCCGCTGGCCCGCTACGTGACGACTATCCAGAGCCAGCGCGGGGACTACAACGGCAGGATCCTGTCCATCCGCCAGGAGGACCTGCGGTCGCTCGCGGTTATCTACGACAAGAGCCCCGCGGACCTGACCGAGGAGCTGATCGGCTGGGGCGTCCTGGACTCCGCCGCCCGCGGAGCCATCGACCCGCTCTGACCCGCGCCGATCAGATCGCGGCCTGCAGCGGCAGGGCTGACTGCGCGGGCACTCCCAGGGCGGTCTCGGCCAGCGAGACGAACGTCCTTGCATCGCGGAGCAAGTCCTCTGCCTCACGGGCGGAAACCGCTCGCGGCAGGCCAGCCTCGGCAGCGGCGCGCTTGCTCGCGCCAGCGGCAAAGAAGGCAGCCCACTCGCTCAGCGTCGGCTCGACTCGCGGCAGCAGTTCCCAGACACTCGCCGGGCGCCTCCTGCGCGATGGTGCTGGCTCGGCCCGGGCTGCCACGATCGCCGCGGCGGCGCGGAGCGCAGCCAGATGCGCGCAGACGTACCGGCCGCCGGCCGTCATGTCGCACTCCGCCGATGCCAGCCCCTGCCGCGCGGACTCAAGCAGCGCCAGTGCCGACGGCGCGATCCTGCAGCGCGACCGGTCCGGGTGAACCTGCGTGATCGTGCTCATGGCAACGTCCTCCACTCCGACGGCGGGCCGTCCAGCTGCGGGTGGGCCGGGCGGGGCGCTTCCCCACACCACGCCCGGCTGCTTCGCCCGGGGCCCGGCTGAGCCGGGCTCCTGGGCGCTCCCACCCCTCATATTCGAACATAAATTCGGCTCACTGTCCATTCATCTGTTGCTACGTTCGAACAGTATCGAAGGGGTCTGACATTGAATGGCGGGTGCGGGCGAGCGGTCACTCCCAAGTCGCATAGGGTTGGCGAAATGGCGACCACCACGCTGCAGGAGCTCACGCCAGATGAGTTCCTCGGCGAGCTTGATGCACTGCTAGCCATCTACGCCAGCGCCATGAACGCGGACCCGGCGCTCCTGCCGGGCCGCCGGGAGCTGATGCGACGCCATGTGGACTACCCCTCGTTCCAGATGCTGCTCGCGCGAGCTGAGGCAGGGTCCCCGGCCGGGGAGGCCGCGGGCCACGATGCGTGCGCAGCGGGGACGGACGGCCAGGACGGGCAGTGGCCGGCCGTCGGGTTCGCGTACGGGTTCCGCGGCGAGCACGGTCAGTGGTGGTACGACGCCGTGTGGACGGCGATATCGCGTACCAGCGGGACGGCGACGGCCCAGCGCTGGCTGACGGATTGCATGGAAGTCGCGGAGATCCACGTGCACCGGCGCCACCAGCACGCCGGAATCGGCACTCACATGCTCATGACCCTGACCAGCGGGCGGCCCGAGCGCACCGCCGTGCTCTCCACCCCCGACTCGGAGACCACTGCGCGGCGCCTGTACCGGCGGCTCGGCTTCCGCGACTTGCTGACCGGCTATAGCTTCCCCGGTGGCAGCCCGCCCTACGCAGTGATGGGCGCTGTCCTGCCGCTGATCGACGCCGCCGACGCTGCCGGCACAGCCAGCGGCGCCGAGGCCACCTACGCCGGCGAGGTCGCCTCGGACGCCGCCCGCTCCCGCGCGGCGAGGTCGGCCAGCCCGAGCATCTGGTAGAGCTCGCTCGTCGCCCTAGAGCCATTCAGCGTGTAGAAGTGCAGGCCAGGTACGTCCTCGTCAAGCAGGCGCTGGCACATCCCGGCTGCGTACTGCACGCCGATCTGCCGGACCGCCGCACGGTCGTCCTGGTGCTCGCGCAAGCGCGCTGCCAGGTCGGCTGGGAACCGTGCGCCGGAGAGCAGCCCGGCCCGTTCGATCATGCGGACGCTAGTGATCGGCATGATCCCGGCGATGATCGGCACAGTGCACCCCGCGGCAGCAGCCTCGTCCCTGAAGCGCAGGTAGTCCTCGGTGAAGAAGAACATCTGCGTGATCGCGAAGTCCGCGCCAGCCGCGCACTTGTCGACGAAGAACCGAAGGTCAGCCTGCCGGCTGACCGCGCGGTTGTGGCCCTCGGGAAACGCTGCCACGCCGACGCAGAAGTCGCCGGAATCCCGGACTAGCCGGACAAGCTCGATGGCGTGCCGCAGGCCATGCGGATGCGGAATCCACTCAGCGCTCGGATCGCCGGGTGGGTCACCGCGCAGGGCAAGCATGTTCCGCACGCCGACCGCCGCGTACGACCCGACGACGTAGCGCAGGTCGGCGATGGAGTGGCTGACGGCCGTGAGGTGCCCGACTGGGGTCAGCGTGGTCTCCGCCGCGATCCGGCCAGTGACCCGGACGGTTCGGTCCCTGGTGGTGCCGCCAGCTCCGTAGGTGACGGAGACGAACGTCGGCTGCAGCGGCTCCAGCCTCCTGATCGCCAGCCAGAGCTGCTCCTCGTCAGCGTCGGTCTTCGGTGCCATGAACTCGAAGGAGAACGACCTGCCGCCAGCGGCCAGCAGGTCTCTGATCAGGGGCGCCTGGTTCGGCAGCCAGGATGACATTGCAACAGGTTATCGAGCACCACCAGCGCGCGGGTTCCCGCCTGCGTGCATGGCGCTGCCCGCCGGAGGCTAGGGTCACCAGCATGACCAGCCCTGCGGACCTGCCCGCGGCCAGCCCGGCGGATATGCCCAGGATCCGCACGCGGATCAGCGGCTCGCTGGACGAGTTCGTCGGCAGGCAACGTCGCGATCTGGCGAACATCAGCCCGGAGCTGGTCCCCTGCGCGGACGCCATCTCTGACCTGCTGACTGGCGGCAAGCGACTGCGGGCCGCGTTCTGCTACTGGGGCTGGCGGGCGTGCGGCGGCGCCGACTGCCAGGAGATCTTCGCAGCCGCCGCAGCGCTCGAGCTGCTGCACGCCAGCGCGCTGGTGCACGACGACGTGATGGACGCCAGCGACACTCGCCGCGGCCAGCCCTCCGTGCACCGGCGGTTCGCGGCCAGGCATGCCGGCGCAGGCTGGCATGGCTCGGCCGAGAGCTTCGGCTCGGGAGCCGCGATCCTGGTCGGAGACCTGATGCTGGCGTGGACTGACGAAATGCTGCGGACCAGCGGGCTACCGCCGGCGGCGGTGTGGCGTGGCCTGCGGGTGCTCGACGCCATGCGGACCGAGGTATTCTCCGGCCAGTACCTTGACCTCGTCGGGCAAGCCGCAGGCGCTTCGTCCAGGGAGAGCGCGCTGCGCGTGGTCACCTATAAGTCCGCGAAGTACACCGTAGAACGGCCTCTGCACATGGGGGCCGAACTCGCCCACGCCGAGGACGCAGGCCAGCCGGGCTCGCCCCGGCCAGACGGCCTGCATGCCGAGAAGCTTGCTGCCTTCACCGAGTACGGGATCCCGATCGGCATCGCGTTCCAGCTCCGCGACGACATCCTGGGCATCTTCGGCGATCCCGCCAAGACCGGCAAGCCGGTTACCGACGACCTCAGGGAAGGCAAGCGCACGGTCCTGCTTGCCGTCGCCAGGGAGCGGGCCAGCTCTGCGCAGGAACAAACTCTCGAAGGTGCGGTGGG
>JASHXW010000308.1 GCA_030043395.1 Streptosporangiaceae bacterium | reverse complement strand
TGGCTTGCTGGTCACGGAAATAGCTCCTTAGTGCTCGGGTGCGATGCGTGGCTAGGGTGCTCTTGCGAGACGGCTCACCAGGTCGGGATGAGTCCTCCGTCGATAGTGATGTCAGCGCCGGTGACGTTGGCGGCGCGGTCGCTGGCCAGGATGACCACCATGTCGGCGACTTCCTCGGGGCGGCTGAACCGGCCAGTTACCATCTGGCCTGCTGCCTGATTGCGAACATCCTCGGGTCGGGCGCCGGTGGCGCGGCTGACCGTTGCCGCTACGCCGTGATCGCCGAGCCACAGGTCGGTGGCGACCGGGCCCGGACTGACCGTGTTAACCCGGATGCCGTGTGAGCCGACTTCCTTGGACAAGGACTTAGAGAAGCTGGCCAGCGCGGCCTTCGCGGCGCTGTAGTCCATGACGGCCGGGTCGGGCAGAAAGGCGTTGGCCGAGCTCACGTTCACGATCGCCCCTTTGTGACTCGCGAGCATCGCGGGCAGCGCTGCCCGGGTGGTGCGTACGGCCGCCAGCAGATTGATGTTCAGCGACGCCTGCCAGTCTTGGTCGGTAATCGCCGCGAACCCGCCGGGTCTCGCCGGAGCTGACCCGACGTTGTTGACCAGAATGTCGATCTGGTCGCCGGCCGTGGCGACCAGCCTGGCCGGACCATCCGGTTCCGCCAGGTCCACTTCCACGGCGCGTACCTGGCCGGCTTTCGCCAGGTCGCCTAGCTCGGCCGAGAGCGTGCGCGCGCCGGCGGTCACCGCCACCCCTTCGGCGACGAGCCCGCGCACGATGGCCAGGCCGATGCCGCGGCTAGCTCCGGTGACGATCGCGGATTGCCCGCTCAAGTGAAGGTCCATGAGGTTCGTCCTCTCCTGCTCTCCCCGGGCCGTCTCGCCTGCTAAGCGGCAAAGACGCTCTCCGGCAGGTAGCCGACCTGCTTCAAGATCGCGAACTGGTCCTGGATTGTCAGGATCTCGGTGACCTTTCCGTCCCTGAAGTGCCAGATCGCGGTGTCGCGCACCTCGACTGACCTGCCAGTTGCTGCTATGCCCCCGTACGAGCCGGCATGCGTTCCGCGCCACATCAGGGTCACGGCCAGCTTTTCCCCTGAGACGAACATGTCCTCGATGCTGGTCGTCAGGTCAGGGAAGGCCGTCAGCCGGTTGCGGATCCTGGTGACGGGCCCGTCGACGCCCACGTGGACCCCGTTAGTACGGAGTTCCGGGCTGAAAGTCTCGCTGGCCAGGGTGAGGTCCCCTGTCCATCCTTCGGTGAACCAGCGCCGAGCGAGCAGCAAGTAGTGCTCGCTGGTCTCCAGGGCGGCCCGGCGCGTCATGACCTCTCCTTTACGTTTGCGGTCGTGTCATGACAGGACTGTTCAAGGCTGGCCTGCGCAGGCGAGCCAGCGCTTGAGTCATCTGACTGCATTTCGCTGGAGCATGATGGGAAGAGGCGACCTCACACGGACGGTTTTGTTGGCGATCGAGCGGCTTAGGGGCGGCGTGACAGCAAGGCCAGCGCGGCAACGGTCCGGTATGCACCGCTCATCGCTGTTTGGCAGGGAAAACGAGGTCGCGATACTCGACCAGTTCGTCGACCGGATTCCCGATCATGGCGGGGCACTTCTCGTGCGCGGGGAAGCTGGTATTGGCAAGACAGCGCTGCTGTCGATCACCTCAGCCAGGGCGAGCGCTCAGGGCATGCTGGTCCTGCATGCGGCCGGGACACCGTCAGAGACTGACCTAGCGTTCGCTGGCCTGGACCAGCTGCTGCATCCCCTGATAAGCGGAGTCGACCGACTACCTGCAGCACAGCGCGCCGCGCTTTCATCCGCGCTTGGATTGAGCGATGCCGTTTCGCCTGATCCGTTCCTGATCGCGCTCGCGGCACTGAACCTGCTGGCACGGGCAGCTGAGGGGACGCCCCTGCTGCTCGTCGTTGATCAGCTGGAATGGCTGGACTCGCCGACCGTCAAGGCCCTGGCATTCATCGCGCGTCGCGTGGACGCCGAGCCAATCGCTGTCTTGCTCGCATCGCGAGACGGCTTCGCAAGCGCACCAGAAGGCGCCGGGCTAGCGCAGCTACGCCTCGATCGCCTCGACGACGATGCGGCAAGCCAGCTACTGCACGAGGTAGCGGCGGACCTCACCCCAGGCTTGCGGCGGCATGTCCTTGAGCTTGCGGCCGGCAACCCGCTCGCGTTGCTCGAACTGCCAGCCACGATCCGGCGCCCAGCCAGTCGGCTGGATGAGCTGCCACCAGGCAGCCTGTCCCTCACCTCCAGACTCGAGCGCGCGTTCGCCGACCAGGCGTCAGGGCTAGCGTGGGAGACGCGCGACCTCCTGCTCCTAGCTGCGGCCGACGAACGCGCCACCATTGCGGAGTTGCTCGCCGCAGCCTGCTTGCTGAGCGGCAGCGAGGTCTCCCCCGGCGCCCTGGACGCCGCAGAGAGAGCTGGCCTGGCCGACATCGTCGACGGGTTCGTCGTCTTCCGCCACGCACTCGTCCGCTCGGCGATCTACCAGGCAGCCACTGCCGAGCACCGACGCCAGGCGCACGCCGCCCTCGCCAGCGCGATCATCAGCGAGCCAGACCGGCGCCTCTGGCACGTCGCCGCGTCAGCGGCTGGGCCCGATGAGCCAACTGCCGGCGAAGTCGAGCTGCTTTCGGTCCGGCTTGCTCATCGGGGCGCGATTGGCCCGGCCATCGCGGCCGCCAGGCGCGCGGCTGCCCTCAGCCCGGATGTCACCCGGCGATGCTCACGCCTGATCACGGCGGCAGAGCTGGCGCTTCAGGCAGGCGAGCCGGATCTGCTGCACCTGCTAGCGGACGAAGCTCAGCGCCTGAGTCCGGATGCTGAGCAACGCGCGCGGCTCACGTGGCTGCGCAGCACGCTCGCCGACGGCACGCGAGACAACGCGGGCGACACGCGCTCCCTCATCGACGCCGCCGGAGATGCCGCGCAAGCCGGCAACAGCGACCTCGCACTCCACCTTCTTCATGGCGCCGCGACTCGGTGCTGGCGTTCGCATCACGAGCAGCAGGCAAGAGAGCGAGTAGCCAAGGCAGTCCAGCAACTTCCCGTGCCGAGGACGCACCCGCGCCGCGTGGTGACCCTGGCGATGGCAGGACCCGTGCGCTGGGGTCTGCACGTTTCGGACTCCCTGGCGGAGATCGAAGCGTCGGCGGCCAGGCTGAGTGCTGAGGATGAGTACCTGGCCGGCATGGCCGCCCGCGCGATCGGCGACCACGACCGCGCGGCGAGATTCCTGGGAAGCGCTACAGCGCAATTGCGCGCGCAGGGCCGACTAGGAGTCCTCGTGCAGGTGCTCGTAATGCGGGCATGGGTCGCGATCGCCCAAGGTAACTGGCCGTCGGCAGACATTCTCGTGGACGAGTCCGATCGCCTTGGCCACGAGGTTGGCCAGTCTTGGTGGCAGACCGGGTCGCTCATAGCGCGCGCCGTCCTGTGCGGACTGCGCGGAGACACGGCCGTAGCCGAACGGCTAGTCGCCGGCGCGGAGAAGACGGCCGTCACTCAGGGCTTGAACGATCTCCTCTGCATGATCGCGTTCACGCGCGGCGTGATCTGGCTGGGCTCAGGCCGGCCGGCTGGCGCCCTGGAGCATCTCGCCCGGGCATTCGACCGGAACGACAGCGCGTTTCACGAGGCTGCCAGATTCATGTCCATCACTTACCTGGCGGATGCCGCGGCGCAAAGCGGTCAGCAGCCTGCCGTGACTTCCATCCTCGATGAGCTGGAACAACTCGCCCGCTGCACGCCATCGCCGACGCTGCACGCTGGCCTGGTGTACGCCCGCCCGTTGCTATCCCGCGATGACGAGGCCGGGCGGCTCTTCGAGATCGCGCTCAAAGGCGACCTCAGGCACCAGCCCTTCGACCGTGCCCGGCTCCAACTCGCCTACGGCGCCTGGCTTCGCCGCCAGCGCCGCGTCAGCGAATCACGCGCGCCGCTGCGGGAGGCACGGCAGGTGTTCGATGCCCTGGGATGCGCACCGTGGGCAGAACGTGCGCGCCAGGAACTGCGCGCGGCCGGCGAGCAGAGCCCGGAGAGGGTTCCTGCTGCACTCGATCGCCTCAGCACCCAGGAACTCCAGATAGCCCGGATGGCAGCCACCGGCATGACCAACCCGGAAATCGCCCAGCAGCTCTACCTCTCACCCAGGACTGTCTCCTCGCACCTTTACCGCCTGTTCCCGAAACTGGGGATCACGTCCCGCAGCCAGCTAGCGAACGTTCTTGATCCTGCTCCCGGCGAGTAGCCGGTCCACCAGCAATGGCCGATGCCGGTCGAGGCGCCGGTCAGGCGCGATAGCGTTCGATCAGCTGGCCGGCGATCGCATCGAGGTCGTCGCCTAGGTAGGTCGGCTGAGGGCCAACGGGCAGCGGCGCATTCCCGTTGCGCAGGATCAGGCCCGCCTGCCAGCCGGCCGAAAGAGCCCCGATCGTGTCCCAGACGTGGCACGCGATCAAGCAGACGCCACCGGAGTCCGCGCCGAGCTGAGCCGCCAGCCAGTGGTAGGCGTCCTGTGACGGCTTGTGCGTCTTCACCGACTCGTCGACGCTGAAGCGGCGTTCGAACAGGTCAATCACGCCGCCACGCTCAAGCTGGCGACCGGAGATCTCCAGGGTGTTATCGGTGAGCGTGAAGAGCCGGAAGCCGTGATCCCGCAGGCGACGCAATGCCTCCGGGACCTCAGGATGAGGCGGCATCGACGCGAACCGGTCAGTCAGCTCGGCTGCGGTCTCCTCGGTGATCATGATGCCTCGCGTGGCAGCGAGCATCTTGAGCACGGCGCTGCCGATATCGGTGAATGGCACGTAAACGCCCGAGAGGGTCAGCGCTTCCGAGTACGTGATCAGGTTCGCGAACCACAGGCGCATCGCGCTCTCGTCGCCGAAGATGCGCTTGAAGGTCGGAACCAGCGTCTCAAGGTCGAGCAGGGTCTCGTTGACGTCGAAGACGATAAGCGGCCGTTCCTTGCTGTTCTTGTCTTGAGTCATGGTCACCCCTTGGCCTCGACGGTGAAGCCCAGCTTCTGCAATACCGCGACCGCGCCGGCCTTCCCGCCTTCAAAGTCTCCCGGGTCGAGCGCCTGGCCGGTAGCCAGCTCGTAGGCCGTGCCCAGCACGGCCTTGTGCGGATACCGCCTGCCCTCCCAGACCAGCTCGTAGCTGCGCGATGGGCCGTACCCATGCGCCGCGAAGAACTGCTCGGGCCCGAGCCGGTCGTACTCCTTGATGGCGCGCAGTACCTGATCGCGAGTCACGTCGGCTCGCAGCTTGCTCAGAGCGCTGGCCATGCGCATCCCCTTTCGTCGTGTCGTAGCTTCGTAGCTCGTCAGTTAGCAGGCGCCGGTCCGCGGATCGCTGGATCGCGGCAGGTACGTGCCGGTGGGATTGCCGGCTGCAGATCCGCCTGGCGGGCGGTAGCCGATTTCCTGGATGACCCAGATGTTGCCGTCCGGGTCGGCGAAGTCGGCGATGCTGGCGTAATTGCGGCGATCCGGGTCCATGCCGGGTTCCCAGGTGCCTTGCCAGTCGTCGGCCGGTGATTTGTGCCGGATACCACTGACCTTGACGCCGCGTGCCGCGAGGTCCTGATGGGCGGCCTCTATGTCGGCGACGGCCAGGTAGGTGGCCCGGGCTGATCCAGGCAGGGCATCGGTGAGGCCGACGCCGATCTGCACCGAGCAGGCTGAGCCTGGCGGTGTCAGCTGGACTACGCGAAAGCCGGGGGTGGGGCGGTAGTCGACGTCGAGGATGAACCCGGCCTGTTCGGTGTAGAACGCGGCGGCCTTGTCGACGTCACTCACCGACAGCGTGATGACCTGGAGCTGGTAATCCATCACTCACCTACAGGTCCAGGACGATGTCGGTTGCAGGGCGGGCGCAGCAGATCAGCACGTCGCCGCTGGAGGGAAGTTCGAGCGGATCCGGGGCGTAGGAAATGTCGCCGGACAGCAATGGCGTGACGCAGGTGTGGCAGACGCCAGTACGGCAGCTCCAGCG
>JASHXW010000307.1 GCA_030043395.1 Streptosporangiaceae bacterium | reverse complement strand
GAACTTTGTCGTGTACGGAGCGAGCAGTTCCTCGGAGTCAGCGGCCTGGAAGCCACCGAGGACGGCGCGGAATGTGGCGCCGTTCAGTTCACCCGACGTGAGCCGGGCCCATGCCGCCGCCTTGGCCTGCGGATCGGGGATCGCCGCGAGGCACGACTCCGCGAATCGGTCGCCGGCATCGGTCCTGTCCCGGTCGTGCTCGGCGTCGATCGCCTCCGGCCCGGCGACGCCGCGGCTGACCAGCCGCCCGAGCAGGCTCCAGCGCAGGTCAGTGTCCACGGCCAGCCCTTCGATGACCTCCGATCCATCCAGCAGCCCGGCCAGCAGCCGAAGGTCGGCCGCCGACGTGGCGACGGATGCGAACGCCTGGACGAACGCTAGCTGGACGTCCGAGCCGGGCTCAGCGCCGGCCAGCAGGCCGCGCAGCGCGACGGCCAGCTGTGCCAGCCCGGTGTCCCGCCAGCCTGGGTCGGCGAACCGCCGCACGGCGCTCGCGGCCCGGGCCAGGGTCATTTGCAGGACGCCGATGTCGGTAATGGAGGGGACCGCCGCAAGGACGAGCGCGAGGTAATCCCTAGTTGGCATCTCCGCGTCGCGGCACATGTCCCAGGCGGTCGCGAGGCACAGCGCGGCGGGGAGCGGGTCGGCGAAGTCGCCGATGGCGGTGATCAGCGTGCGCAGCGAGTGCTGGTCGAGCCGGACCTTGGCGAAGGTCAGGTCGTCGTCATTGACCAGGATCAGGTCAGGACGTTTCTCGCCGGCCAGCTCGGGCACGTCGCTCCGCTCTCCGGCCACGTCCAGCTCGATCCTTCGCCGCCGTGTCAGCACTCCGCCGACGCGGTCATACATGCCGATGGCGATCCGGTGCGGCCGCAGGACTGGATGCGCGGCCGGAGCCTCCTGCAGTACCGCGAACTCTGTCAGCACTCCGTCTGCGTCCACCTGGTACATCGGCCGCAGGGTGTTCACTCCAGCCGTCTCCAGCCAGGCCTCGGACCAGCCGGCAAGGTGCCGTCCCGAGGCCTCTTCAAGCGCATCGAGCAGGTCGGCGAGCGAGGCATTCCCCCACGCGTGCCTGGCGAAGTACGCCCGGACGCCCGCCAGGAAGTTCTCCTGGCCGACGTAGGCGACGAGCTGGCGTAGTACTGACGCGCCCTTGGCGTAGGTGATGTCGTCGAAGTTCACCTCGACCGCCGCGATGTCGGGGATGTCAGCCGAGATCGGATGGGTCGAGGGAAGCTGATCCTGCCGGTAGGCGAACGCCTTCTCGCCCTGGCTGAACGTGGTCCACGCATTCGGCCAGCGCGTGGCCGCTGCCTGAGCCTCGGCGGAAGCCCAGGTGGCAAACGACTCGTTCAGCCACAGGTCGTCCCACCAGCGCATGGTGACCAGGTCGCCGAACCACATGTGCGCCATCTCGTGCAGGATCACTGATGCCCGCAGTTCCCGGCTCGTGTCAGTCACCCTGGAGCGGAAGACATATCGCTCGGAGAACGTCACTGCTCCGGGATTCTCCATCGCTCCGGCCTTGTACTCGGGCTCGAAGAGCTGGTCGTACTTCCCGAACGGGTAACGAACTGCGAAGGCCTCGTGATAGTAATCCAAGCCCTGCCTGGTGACCTCGAATATCTCGTCGGCGTCAGCGTCGACGTATGCGGCGAGTGACTGCCTGCAGTAGATGCCGAGCGGAATGCCGTCGTGCTCACTGCGTACCTCGTGAAATGGCCCGGCCGAGACGTGCGTGATGTAGGTCGACATCACCTTGCTGGGCGGGAAGTGCCAGCGCCGGATCCCCGGTCCGGCCGGATCGCCAGCGACGTCCGGGGCCGCGTTGGAGATGACCTGCCAGGTGTCCGGGCACAGGACGGTGAACTCGAACGTCGCCTTCAGGTCGGGCTGGTCGAAGCAGGCGTAAATCCGGTGCGCGTCGAAAGTCTCCAGGTCGGAGTGCAGGTAGACGTTCTTGTCTGCCGGATCGGTGAACCGGTGCAGGCCCTCGTCGGTCCGCGAGTACGCGCAGTGGGCTCGGACAATTAGCTCGTTCGACTCGGCGAGCTCGGCCAGCGCGATCCGATCTCCATCGAATGCCTCAGGTGGCAGGCGCCAGCCGTTCAATGTCATCTCGGTGACGCGCGGCGCTGTCAGGTTCGCGAACGACTCGCCCCCTGGGCTGGTGCACGTGAAGCGAACTACCGTCGTCGATCCGAACGTCTCCTCGCCGCCAGTCAGGTCAAGCTCGACCTGGTAGGAGTGCACGCGCAGCAGCTTGCTCCGCGCGGCCGCCTCCTCGCGGGTCAGGTTGTTCGCCATTGAAGCCCCTCCCGACGTGCGTGCCTGCTGGTCTGACTCGGGCATGATTTCACGGCCGTATCGCGGAATGCCTGACAGGCTGTGCCGGTTATGAGCCGACGGGGCTAGTGGTGGTGTCAGCGATGCGGAGGAGATGGCATGTCGGAGCAGGCGCCGGCGCAGGTGGACTTCTGGTTTGATCCGCTCTGCCCGTGGGCGTGGATAACCTCGCGCTGGATGGTCGAGGTCGAGAAGGTCAGGCCGGTGTCGGTGCGCTGGCATGTGATGAGCCTCGCGGTGCTCAACGAGAGCAGGGACGACCTGCCTGAGGACTACAAGGACCGCATGAAGCAGGCGTGGGGTCCGGTGCGGGTAGTCGCCGCGGCCGAGCAGAAGCATGGCCAGGAGTACGTGTTCCCGCTGTACACGGCGATCGGCACGAAGTTCCACAACGAGAAGGCAGAGCGGAACCGCGAGACCATCGAGGCGGCGCTCGTCGAGGCGGGGCTACCCGCCGAGCTCGCCGATGCGATGGACTCGACCGAGTACGACGAGGCGGTGCGGGCTTCGCACACCGACGGGATCGAGCGGGTCGGCATGGAGGTCGGCACGCCCGTCATCTCTACCGCTGGCGCTTCAATCTTCGGGCCGGTCATCACGCCCATCCCGCGTGGTGAGGAGGCGGGCAAGCTGTGGGACGGCGTCCAGCTCTGCCTGTCGACCCCGGGCTTCTACGAGCTGAAGCGAAGCCGCCTGGCGCCGCCGATCTTCGACTAGCCGGCGACGTAGTGCGCCTGTTACTCCGAGGCGGCGGACGGGTCCGCCGCCTCGGAGTAACTCGGAAGTCCGGACCGCGGGAAGAACTCTCCTCGCGCGATCGCCAGGATGCTCCGGGCAGCGATGGCCGCGTCGAGCAACGTGATCAGCGCGAGCACGGTAATTGCCCAAGCTGTCGCGCCTGACGGTCGGCCGAGGGCGATCCACAGCATGGCGTCGGCGGCCAGGGCTGAGTACGCGAAGCTGAACGACCAGAACCCGACACTGAATCTGAGTCGCGCGTAGACCGGGACCAGGCGGATCTGGACCAGGACCATGAATATCGCGTAACCGGCCAGCACCCGGGAGACGAGACCCGTCGAGCCGCCGCTGATCGCGAACCAGGCGACGCCTGCGACCGTCGGCGGAGCCACCTCGATCGCGAGCGTCGGGAGCAGCATCGGCGGGAGCGTTGGCCGGAAGAACAGCCGGTACATCACGTTCGAGCCAAGGAGCAGCCAGCTGAGCACTCCCATCCCGAAGGACACCTCTGCGACCAGCGTCAGGTGCACCACCCAGGCGGCGTAAGCGCCGACGAAGCCGCCTGCCACGCTCGGCAGGAAGTAGCCGGGGTGTATGCAGTCCTGGTCGAGCCTGCCCACGATCCAGTCGCCCATCATCAGCGCGGCGACGACTGCAGTGAGGACCAGGAAGACGACCACCAGTACTCGTCCTGCGGCAAAGGCGCTGTGGGACAGCCCGGATGCCAGCAACATCGGCGTGATCACCACCAGCGCCAGGAACGGGGCAAGCACCGGGTCATGCCAATCCGCCGCTAGCGTCCGCCAGCCCTGCGCGAAGTAGGCGGCCGCATGAGCCAGCCAGACGGCGGCGGCGATCGCCAAGATCACGTCAGCTACCGCGACCGGCACGCCCAGCAACGGGGCCGCCACCCGCCATACCTCTGACAGGCCGGCCAGCCCGAACGCGACGCTGGCCATATTGGGCAGGATCCGTAGCGCTCCCGCCTTCGGCGAATCATTGGTAGTAGTTCGCAGCAAACGACCAATAACTGACATTAACCCCTCATAGCAGGTCAGCTGATGCCCTCTGGCTCCAGCCAATCTTGTCGTGGTTCCCGCCTGCCAGCACCTCAGTCGGCTCTCCCAGCGACTTGCCCCTTCTTTGGACCACTTACCCCCTTTTTGGTCACGGTTTTGTGCCAGTCTGCGAACTTCCCCGTAACCAAAGAGGGGGTAGGTGCGAGAAGCGTCGCCCAAACGGGAGGTAGGTCGGGAGCGGCGTGCGCTCGGCGGTCGGTCGCGGGGTCGGCTAGAACATGATCGGGGACCAGGGGGCCGGGTCCCACCACATAGCCGCCGACAACTCGGCCAGGGCGCCCGGTCGCAACTCGGTGACCTGGCCTGCGGCGGCCAGCGTGCTCAGCCTGATCCCGCCCAGGTATGCAGCGCCAAGTGCCGAGACTGGCATGACGAGGTCGGCGGGCGCGGACGTGCGCTCGCAGCTCGGTTCGGCCTGATCGGTCTGGGCTGGCAGCGACAGCCGCCAGC
Source organism: Streptosporangiaceae bacterium (assembly GCA_030043395.1). The sequence goes on along the minus strand of JASHXW010000307.1, from coordinate 7,516 downwards.
GGCCATCGTTTGCCGGAAGGAGGGCATCCTGTACCTCGATCACGACATCAGCCTGGGAGGCGTAGCGCCGCCGGCGCACGGCCGCTGGCAGGTCCACGAGCCTGACCCAGAGGCCGTCAAAGACACCGGTCCTGGTCCGGCGCGCGTCGCTCAGCATGAGCGGGAGCGGGTCGTCCACTGGCCGCGGCCTGATCGTGACGTGGCCGACCAGGTCCCTGTTGAGCACGTTGCCCCACAGGGCAGCGGTCGCGGCGGCATCGATGCCGAAGAGCTCGCTGACGTGCAGCGAGCCGTCGGGTATGCCGTCTGAGTCCCAGCTACCCCGGCCTGAATAAAGCGCATAGCCGCGCGGCCCGGTGTGATCTTCAGCGATAACGCAGCCCATCGGCGTACTGCCGTCGCGCACCCACTCGGGGTCGGACAGGGTCATGGCCCACCTGCCGCCGCTCATGGTGATCATGCCAGGCCGGGTCGGGCGAATGGCCTCGTAGACCCTGACGATGTCGGCCTTGGCGGCCTTGGGCTCGGCTATCCGCAGGGTGACCTGGGCGCCCGGATCCTCCGGCAGGGATGGCGATGGCCGCAGCCTGCCGTCGCCCTTGTTGACCGTGAACATGTAATGCTCGCAGGCTCGCCCGTAGCCGTACCGGCCGTAGATCGCGGCTTCGGAAGCGAACAGAACCGCGACTGGCTCACTTCCCTGTGCGACGTCGGTCAGCTGCCGCGCCATCAGCGCGGACAGCAGCCCGCGCCGCCGGTGCGACGGCAGGACGGCGACGCTGCTGATCCCGGCTGCAGGGACACAGCCACCGGGCACCGTCAGGTCGAACGTGTACGCGATGGCCGTGCCGACCATCTGCTCGCCGTCGAAAGCGGCGAGGGTGCGCTCGGGCTCGAAGATCAGCCGGTCAAATTCGAGAACTCCGTCAAGGGGCCAGCTTGAGTTGAATGCCCGCAGGCCGACGGTCGAGAACGTGGGCAATTCCGACTCTTCTATCGCGCGGATCGGATAGCTGGCGTTCATGATGGCTAGTCGTACCCCATGATGTCGGTAGCTGCTACTTGTTTTACGAGCAATCGATGGCTGTGCCGCCATTGGACTGCTGAGGTGCGATTCGGAACCGGTACAGTTTCGCCATCATGGTTGACCCAGCCCGGCGCCAGATGTGGTCCAGGACCCAGGCCGCCGCCCTGTCCGTTCGCGGTTATGTCCGGCGGCAGTTCATCACGCGCAACCGCCGGATCGCGTTCGTGCTGGCACTCGCAGTGGTCGGCATCGGTATCGGCGACGTGATGGTCGGGACGTCGTGGTTCTCGCCAGGGCTGATGATCTTGCCAATCCTGGCCGGCGGGCTGTTCCTCTGGCCGCGAGCTCTGGTCATCTTGTTCGGGATCGTCGCGGTGATGCTCGGCTACAACGTGGCCGAGAACGACCAGCGGACCGGCTTCGGAATCGCCGCGACGATCGTGATCGCCGCGGTCTTCGCCTTCCTGCTGGCCAGGACAAGGGCGAAGCTGGGATTGCAGGGCCTGCGCGGTAACCAGATGCTGGTCGAGCTGAGGGACAGGCTCAGGGTGCAGAGCGCCCTGCCAAGCCTGCCCGAGGGATGGCGCTCGGAATCGGTGCTCAGGCCCGCTGGGGGCGCATCGTTCGGCGGCGACTTCGTCGTTTCCGTCTGCGACGGCAAGACGCTCGAAGTCGCAGTGGTCGACGTATCAGGCAAGGGCGTCGACGCCGGGACGCGGGCCCTGCTTCTGTCCGGGGCATTCGGCGGCCTGCTCGGCTCCGTGCCAGCGTCGGAGTTCCTGAGCGTGTGCAACGCGTACCTGCGGCGCAGTGAGCCGTCAGAGGGATTTGTTACCGCCGTGCATCTTGCACTTGACCTCACGACCGGTAACTACGTGATCGCCTCCGCGGGCCACCCGCCTGCCGCGCATTTCGAGGGCGGCAGCGGAGTGTGGCGGCTGACGCAGGCGCATGGCATCGTCCTTGGCGTCGTGCCTGACCTGCGCGAGGATGCCGAGCACGGCGTGCTCCGGCCCGGTGACGCGCTCATGCTCTACACCGATGGCCTGGTCGAGCAGCCGGGCAGGGACATCGACCTCGGCATCGACCGGCTGCTCGGCGAGGCGGACCGGCTGGTGACGGCCGGGTTCAGCGGCGGCGCCCTCAGCGTCGTGCAGGCGATGCAAGAAGGCGCGGACCGCACTGACGACTGCGGGCTTGTCCTTATCTGGAGGACGTGACCTCCCGGCCGCTCAGCCTGGCCGCCGCGTGTTCCACCAAGGTGACGAGCACGTCACGGCTGGATTCGCGATGGCGCGCGTCGCACAGCATCAACGGGACGTCCGGGGTCAGGTTGAGTGCTGCCCGGACGGTCTGGATCGGGTAGCGCCGGGAGGTGTCGAAGCAGTTCACGGCCACCACGAACGGCATTCCGTTGCGCTCGAAATAGTCGATCGACGGGAAGCTGTCGGCCAGCCGCCTGGTGTCAGCGAGGACCACGGCGCCGAGCGCGCCGTAGGCGAGCTCATCCCACATGAACCAGAACCGCTTCTGGCCAGGCGTGCCGAACAAGTACACGACCAGGTCGTCGCTGATCGAGATGCGGCCAAAGTCCATGGCGACGGTCGTGGTGGACTTCGACTCGATTCCGTCGATCGGGTCGACCGAGGAGCCCGGCTCGCTCAGGGTCTCCTCGGTGCGCAGCGGCCGCACCTCGCTGACCGATCCGACCAGCGTGGTTTTACCCACTCCGAAGCCCCCGGCGATCAGGATCTTGATCGCTACGGGAGCCCCGGCCAGGTCGTCGACCGCGTCAGAGCTTTCGTAGGGCATCGGCCACCTCCTTCAGGACGCGCAAGTCGCTGAGGCCGGATGGCGAGGGCTGGGAGATGTTCACCAGGCCGCGCTCGCGGAGATCGGCGATCAGGATGCGCACCACGCCGAGCGGCAGATCCATCGTCGTGGCCAGGTCAGCGACCGACTGGGGCGGACGGCAGAACCGCAGCAAGCGCTGATGTTCATGGGTGAGCTCGTCGTCGGAATCCCGGCGTCCTTCAGCGCTCCGCTTCACGCTGACCATCGAGACGAGGTCGACCTGTTCCCCGGCCGCCCTGGTCCGTCCTGCGGTGAGCGCATAGGGCCGCACGATCCGCTCGGGGCTGCTGCGCTCCGGGGTCTTGCGTTCCGGGGTCTTGCGTTCCGGGGAGTTGCGGCCTGCGCTGGCTGGCTTCGGATTCCTGCGGGCCACGGCCGGCGCCTACGGGCTAACCTGGGCCGGCCGGGTGGGCACGCCGATGTGCTGTCCGACTCGCTTGACCAGAAGCGCCATCTCATAGGCGACGAGCCCGGCGTCGGCTTGCTTGCCCGCCAGGACGGCCAGGCAGCTTCCCTCGCCGGCCGCGCAGACGAACAAGAATGCCGACTCGAACTCGATGATCGTCTGCCGCGGATCTCCTCGCATGAAGTGCTGGCCGAAACCCCTGGCCAGGCTCTGGAAGCCGGCGGCCACAGCGGCCAGGTGCTCGGCATCCTCCCTGCTGAGGTCGGCCGAGGCTCCGATCGCAAGGCCGTCCCTCGACAAAATCACGGCCTTCTCGATCTGCGCGACCCTGGTGACAAGATCGTCGAGCAGCCAGTCCAGACTGCCGGCGGTGTTCATGACCCCGTATCCCCCTTGTTCTTCGCTGAGCCACCGTTGTTGTCGTGGCTATCCCCTGGCTGATCCGCTCCTGGCTCGCTCTCGGCGCGACCGCGCTCCCAGCCGGACTGCAGAGCTGCGAACATGCTCCGAGTCTCGTCAGGAGATGGTTCAGAGGCTGAGACGGGCTCTGGCTGGATGACTATCGGCTCGCGACGGAGCTGCGGAGCGAGGCTGGCCTGCCGAACTCGCATCGGCAGGCCGTCGAGGTCGATCAGGTCCGCGGTCGGCGTGCTCGCCGCCTCGGGCATCGCGATGCCTATCCCGCTCTCGTTCCAGACGAATCCAGTTTTCGCTGGCTCGGGCGGGCGACCGTCGGACGGCTCCTGGGCGCGGCCGTTGCCCGCCCATGGTCCCTCTGCCGCCGATGGCTCTGGCCGGCGGCCGTTCGCCGGGGGAACTGGTCCTGCCTCGGATCGCTCCTCGGCGAGACTTGCGGCCTGCGCTCGTTCCACGGTGGGCGGCTCGGCTGGCCGCTGGTTGGCGCTGCTGAAGGGCTCTGCATCGGTGCGCTTCGGGTTGCGGCGAGCGAGCGGGGCGGGTGGTTCCCGTGGGGGCGCTAGCGGGCCGTCGTTCGCGACCGGAGCGGGCCTCGTCGACGGCGCAGCCAGCGGATCGCCTGGATCGGCCGGCACGTACCCGCCTGCCACGGGAGTCTGGTCTGGCTTGACCCCGCCGAGAATGCTCGCAGCGATGCTGAAGGCCGACCCAGGCGAAGCCGCTGGCAACTCAGGGACGGTCCGGCTGCCGATTGCGCGGCCGTGGGCGGCCGATGGCGGGTACTCGCGCTCGGAGTCGTCGATATCGGCAAGCAAGTCGCTCGGGATGAGCACCACGGCGATGACGCCGCCATAGGAAGAGTCGCGCAGCGAGACCTTCACGCGGTGCCGTCTGGCGAGCTGCCCGACGATAAACAGCCCGAGCTGGTCGCTGGCGGTCGGGTCGAAGTCCGGCGGGTTATCCAGCGTGGCGTTGAGCTGGGCAAGCTGCGCCTCGTTCATGCCGAGCCCGCGGTCCTCGATCTCGATCGCCACGCCCAGCGGCACCCTGTCGGCGTCGATCCGGACCTGCGTGTTCGACGGGGAGTACGTTGTGGCGTTCTCGACCATCTCAGCGAGAAGGTGGATGATGTCGGCCACCGCACGGCCGCTGACGGCCGCGCTGGTGTGGGAGAAGACGCGAATCCTGGTGTAGTCCTCGACCTCGGCGACAGCCGCGCGCATGACGTCGACCACTGCGACGGGCTCATGCCGCGTGCGGCCGGACGTGCCGCCGGCGACGATCAGCAAGCCTTCGGCATGCCGGCGCATGCGCGTGGTCAGGTGGTCAACCCGGAACAGGTCAGCGAGTTCGTCGGGGTCCTGCGCTCGCCGCTCCATCTCGTCGAGCAGCTGCAGTTGCCTTGCCAGCAGCGACTGGCTGCGCCGCGCCAGGTTCCTGAACACCTCGTTGATGCCGTGCCGGATACTGACCTCATCAGCTGCGGCGGTGATCGCCGTTCTGGCCACGGTATTGAACGCCTGCCGGACCTGGCCTATCTCGTCGCTGCCTGCCTCAAGCTCGGGGACGGTTGCGCTTGCATCTACATCCTCGCCAGCCCGCAGGCGACCGATCGCGTCGGGCAGTCGCTGGTCGGACAGCTCGATAGCCGAGGATCGCAGCTCATTGAGCTGGCGGACCAGAACCCTGGCCATGGCCACGCCGACGCCAGCGACGACGAGAATCGCCAGCAGGCCCAGGCTGCCAAGCAAGATCAGCTGCCGCTCCTTGCTTGCCGCCGCTGACTTGTGCGAGCCAGCCAGAGCAGCCTGGGACTTGCTCAGGGCGAGCTGGAAACCGCTGCTGTAGGCCGTCGTCGTCGAGTTCCACTGCTTCAGTGACAGTGTTTTCGCTCGCGCTGGGCCAGCCAGCAGGATGCTCTCCATATGCGTCAGGCGCGATGCTGCGCCGGCAGGGATGAGTTTGGTCAAATAATGCTGAAATTGCGGATTCAGGCCTGGGTAGGTCTGGTTCCACAGTTCCTTGCGCAGAACCACGAGCTGGTCGACGAGATTTATGTCCTGAATCGGGAACGAGTGCGTGAGCAGATCGGCGCTGACCAGCGCGCTCTCTTCGCTTAGTTCCTGGTATGAGTTGTCCATTGTGAGCAGGCTGGTCGCTTGGGCCTGCGCGGGAGCTGTCAGCAACGGAAGCAGCGCCTGAGTCAGCACGTTGTACCCGCCGGAGATCACCGCGCTGTAGCCGTGGGCGGCGGCGATGACGCCGAGGCGGTACTTGAACGCCTGGTGCCGCAAGGTCGGCACGCTTGCAAGCTGCGTGTTCCATTCGGCAATGACCTGGCGTTCCCTGGGCGTGGCACCATGGGCCAGCGCGGCGCGCGCCGCGATGTGATACTGCCGGATCGCGCGGCTCGTGCCGTTTTCTTGCGCGAGGAGTGCGGCCAGCCTGTCGGGGCCGGGCTTGACAAGCTCGGCGAGCATGAGTTGCCGCTCCTTGGCAAGCTGAATCTGGACATTAACGATCGGGACGGTTATTTCCCGTCTAACCTTCGCGGTCTGATTCAGACTTGCCAGGTTGCCCAATGTGAGGCCGAGGATTGCGGCGTAGAGACCGACCAGCGCCAGGACCGGCACGATGACGAGCACAAGGATCCGCAAGCGGATGGACCTGCGACGCAGCATAACTAAGGCCCTCATGGCATCGTTTCAGCATGTCCGTGTTCCCGGCCTGACCACGGAATTGTGAGCTTACTCGTCTATTGCAAGTCTTACAGCAGCATTGAACTGGCCTTATCTCGATTTTCTCTTGCCATTCGCCACTACTTAACTCAATGTGTTCAAACTCTCACGCTCCGTAATCGGCTGCCGTAGGGTTCTTCACATGGGCATCACGCGCCTCCCGGCGACTGGCGAGCGGACGGCCGCTGCCGCGTCCGCGGCGCTGGATCGCTCGGTGCGCCTGCTGCTTAGCCTCCAGCAACCGGACGGTAGCTGGCATGACGGGCTGCCGCCGACGCTGGTCGGCCTGGCCTCCGGGGTGCTCGTCCGCGACTTGCTTGGTGCCGCCCAGGGCAGGCCGCGCGGCGCGGCAACCAAGGACGACGAGATCGCCGCGCTGATCCGGGCGGGGCAGCGGCCGGACGGGAGCTGGCCGGCGCATCCCGCGGGTTCGCTGAACCCCGCCCAGCCTCGACTGCAACGTGCTCGCCCTGGCGACGGTCGCGGTGACCAGCTGGGCGCGGATGCGGCAGGGACGATCGCTTGCTACCTGGCCCTGCGCCTGGCAGGCGACCCAGCGGACGCCCATCACATGGCCCTCGCGGCAGGCTGGATCCGGGACGAGGGCGGGCTGCGCAATGCCGACGCCGTGACCCGGCTCTGGCTGCGACGCCGCGGGTACGCAGCGGGCGATTACCTGCCGGAGCTGGCCGGTCTTGCCCGGTGGCGCGCTTCGCGCGACAGCCAGGCCCACGCGGTCATTTACTTGCATCGGGCCGACTCAGGACCGCGCGCTGAAGCGCACCGGACGCCGCCGTTCGAGATCGCCGAGCTGGTAGCCGCGCCGCCGCAGACACGCCAGGCCGCGCTCGCCGTCCGGGCGCTCTGCCTTGTCACGCTCGGTCGGCTTGGCTACGACATGGCGCAGCCCGCGGCGGCCAAAGGCCTCGGCTCGCTGGACGGCGATGCCTGCCGCGCCAGCGAGTCGACGGAGCTTGCCATTGCCACGCTCAAGCTGGCGGGTCTCGCGCCTGAGCACCCCGCTCTGGCCCGGGCTACCGCCATGCGGAAGGCGGTAGCGGTCGCGGGCGTCCC
>JASHXW010000306.1 GCA_030043395.1 Streptosporangiaceae bacterium | reverse complement strand
GCTTGCCGTCATAGCCGTCATTTCGTCGTCCCGCCTGTTCGTCCGCGAGATCCGGTGAGCCGCACCGCGACCCAGGAGCAGGCCGCTGCAGAGCAGGCATACGCAAAGGAGGAGAACCAGTGAGCACGACCAACCTTCGGGCGGTTCTTGCCGCCGATGAGCAGCTGGGAGCCGGCAACGTCTTGCTGCGGCTTGCCGAGCACGGTGCCGACATGGACATGCCGCGGGTGACGTTCGACACCGACGTCGACGGGATCCCGGCGTGGACCCCGCTGTCGTTGCGAACGCTCACGGAGCGGGTAGCAGCACGGGCCGAGTGGTTCGCCAGGCACGGCATAGGCCGGCGTGACCCGGTCGCCATCTACGTCACCTCAGCGGCTGACGTGATACTGAACTTCCTCGCGCTGACCTGGCTCGGGGCGATACCTGCCCTGATGAGCGGCGGCATGCCAACCGAGATAGCCGCGGAGTACATCCGCCGGCTGCGGTGCGTCGGGGTGATTACCGACGCCGAGCATCCGGAGATTGCCGGGCATGATCTCGGCGCGCCCATCATCGGCGATGCCGCAGAACTCGGCACGGGGGATCCGTCCCTGGCGCCGGCCCACTTCCGGCACCACCCGCAGGATCCTGTCGTGATCACCCACTCGTCAGGGACGACGCGGCTTCCCGCCGCGGTGGTGCATTCGCACCACGGCCTCTTCGCGGCAGTGCGCGCGTCCCGGCTGACCGAGCCGCGCCAGCACGGGCCCGTTCGCGAGATGTCCGCGTTCCCGCAGGCCCACACGGCCGGCGTCATCATCGTGAACGAGGCCCTGTGCAACGGTTACGAGCTGCTGTGCCTGTCGCTGCAGGGCGGAGCATTCGCCCGCAGCGGCGAAGTGATCATCGACGCGATCGAGCGCTGGCGCCCGACCGCGGTCTTCGGCTTCGCCGTCACGTGGGCAGAGCTAGCCCGCTTCGACCTCACCGCACGCGACGTCAGCTCGGTTCGCTTCTGGTCCAACAGCGGGGACTGCGCGCACGAAGCGCACATCCGCCGTCTCGTGGCGGTCGGCAGCCACCATGCCATCGGCAAGGACGGGATCGTCAGCCTGCCGGGCTCCCGGTTCAACGACACACTCGGCTCGACCGAGATGGGCTACGGCGGGTTCCAGATGAGCCACCGCTTCGACAGCGATCACTACGATCGCTGCGTCGGCAAGCCGGTCCCCTTCGCCGAGATCATCCTGGTGGATCCGCAGACCGGCCAGGAGGTGCCGACTGGGCAGGTAGGAATGGTCGCGATGAAGTCGCCAACGCTGGCCCTGGGCTACTGGAACGACTCGGTGAACTACTTCCGCACCCGCCTCAACGGCTACTACCTGACCGGTGACCTCATGTACCGGGACGAGGACGGCTACTTCTACCACATGGACCGGGTCAGCGACGCGGTCGATCTCGGCGACGGGAACTGGCTTTACACCGCGCAGTCCGAGGAGCGCATACTCAAGCGCTGCCCGGACGTCCGCGACTGCACGGTCCTCGCGGCCCGCGGCGACGACGGCGAGCTGGTCATCGACGTGCTGCTGGTTCTTGCACCGGACGCAGATCCCGCGCGTGACCGCGATGGCGAGGTCCGCGCCGCGCTCGGCGAGGTGACGGCCGCGGTGCCGCAACGGGTCATGGCCATCCCGGACAGCGAGATCGTGGTCGGACCCACTGGCAAGGTCCGGAAGTTCATCATGCGCGAGCAGCTGCTGGCCGGGGCGGGCGCCTCCGCTGCCGAAGGGAGCAGCTGATGCCTGACACGCCAGATGCCCGGCTGCACGCCGTGGTGGTCAACGACGAGGAGCAGTACTCCATCTGGCCAGCGGAGCGGGAGCTGCCTGCCGGCTGGCGCCGAGACGGGTTCACCGGCACCGAGGACGAGTGCCTCGCCTACATCGATGAGACCTGGACCGACATGCGGCCCGCGTCGCTGCGTCGCTGGATGCGCGACCACGAGCAGGCCAGCGCCGATTGACCTCGCCGGATGGGAGATCGCCTCGCTGCCTCGCCGAATGCAGTGACACAGAATGCAGTGACACAAGCCGGGTTGCCGCTGGGCGGTGACGTCTTACCAGCTCAGCAAGGGATGATCCTGAACTACATGCGCTTTCCCGATGACGGCGTCGACGTCATCCAGGCCACGCTCGACTGGTCAGTCCCGCTCGAGCGGGACTCGTTCGAGGCGGCCTGGCAGGATGCTGCCCGGCGGCATCCGGTACTGCGCACCGCGTTCCTTCTTGACGGCGACGGGCTACTCCAGGTGGTCGATCCCGACGCATTGATCGACATCCGCTGGCGCGATCTGCCGCCGCCGCCAGCCAGCGGGCCAGACGAGTCGTTCGAGTCGTTCCTGCGGGCCGACCGGCGCGAGGTGTTCGACGTGACCAGGGCACCGCTGGTCCGCCTGACGGTCCTGCGCCGGGTCGGGGCCGCCGGCCGGCCAGGCGGCGATGTCCCGGCGCACCGCTCGGTGCTGACTTTCCATCACGCCCTGCTTGACGGACGATCGATGCGGCTGCTCGTCGAAGAGGTGTCCGCGGCGTACGCGGCGAGTCGCGAGGGCCGCGTCGTGAGTCACCCGCCACGTCCACCGTTTCACGAGTTCGTGCAATGGTGGCAGTCGGCAGGCCAGGCTGGCTCCAAGCAGTTCTGGGCTGACTACCTCGCCGGCACCGTGCAACCGCAACCGTTGCCTGGCTATCTCAGCAGTCCCGCGCCGGGAGGCGCCGAGCCGATGAAGGCCGAAACCGTGCTGGCGCGCCGCGACTCCGAGCTGATCCACCAGGCTGCCGCAGCTGCCGGGCTTAAGCCAAGCACGATGGTCACGGCCGCCTGGGCCCTGCTGCGCTCACGCTACGGCGGCGTCAGTGATGTCGTCCTGGCCGTGACGCGTTCCTGGCGTCATGGCAGCATGCCTGGCGCGGAGGCCGTCATCGGCCCTTTGGTCAATACCGTGCCATTGAGGGTCCGCGTCGACGAGGAATGGTCCGTGCGCGACCTGCTGGCCGCGGTGAATGATGGCATCCGCGAGGTCAGGCAGCACCAGCTCACGCCGATGAGATCAGTACTGGCCTGGGCGGGGCTGCCCGCCGACACCGTGTTGCTTGACAGCCTGGTCATGTTCGACCGGCACCGGCTGCAGACGGGACTGACCAGCGCCGCCACCGGGTTGAGCGCTGCCAGGGTCGACCGGTTGCCTTCGTATCCGCTCACCTTCTGCGCATTCGACGAGCCGCAGATCCACATCTCCGCGCACTGGGACGGCCGAAGGTTCACCGAAGGCTCGCCGCAGCGGATGCTCGGTCAGCTCCGCGCGACTCTGACCGAATTCGCCACCAACCTGCTGACGTCCCTCGGCGACCTGGACCTCGGCAGGTCAGCCGAAGCGCCCGTCCTGCGCCGGTGGAATCGCACCTCGGCCGGCTACCCGGCCAACGCCACCATCCCCGAGCTGTTCGCAGCCCAGGTCGCCGCTCACCCGGAGGCGACTGCCGCGGTGCTGGGCTCTACCTCGGTGACGTACGCCGAGCTCGACCAGCGCAGCAACGCGCTGGCATGGCTGCTGCGCCGGCGTGGCGTGAGCACGGACGTGCCCGTCGCCATCTCGATCGAGCGGGGCATCGGCCTGGTCACGGCACTGCTGGCGGTTCTGAAAGCCGGCGGCGCCTACCTCCCCGTCGAGACGGGAACGCCTGCCTCGCGTGTGGCCACGATGATCTCAGCGGCTGGCGCGCGACTCATGCTGACCACGGCGCGAACCGCCGATGCCAACTCCCCGGGCATAGAGACGATCCGCATGGACGCCGAGCCGGCTCTCTCTGCCGATGAGCACGTGGCGCCGCCAGCTGTCTCGCACCCGCTGAGCTTGGCCTATGTCAGCTTTACCTCTGGCTCCACCGGCGTGCCGAAGGGCGTTGCCGTGCCGCATCGCGCCGTTATCCGCCTCATTAGCCAGGCGACTTTCGCACCGCTTGGCCCGGGGCAGCGATTGCTTCAGATGGCCCCCATCGCATTCGACGCCTCCACTTTGGAAATCTGGGGCGCGCTGCTCACCGGCGGCACGGTGGTGGTCGCGCCGCCCGGCCCGCTCGGGCTGGCGGATATAGCGTCGGTGCTGCGCAGCGGCGGTGTCACGGTCGCTTGGCTGACCGCCGGACTGTTCCATCAGCTTGCCGAGGCCGACCTCGACTCGGTCGCGACCGTCCCTGTGGTGCTGGCGGGTGGCGACGTGCTCAATCCGGACACGGTACGCACCGTGCTCACGGCACGCCATGGCCTGCCTCTGGTTAACGGCTATGGCCCGACTGAGAACACGACCTTTACGGCCTGCCATGTCATGAGCGACCCGGCCGAGATCGGGCCGACGGTGCCCATCGGCCGTCCGATCCAGCACACCACGGTGCACGTCCTCGACGAGCGCGGGCGGCCAGCGCCAATCGGCGTTACAGGCGAGTTGCACGCCGGCGGGGACGGCCTGGCACGCGGGTACGCGGGCAACGCCGCGGCGACGGCGCGCGCATTCGTGCCAGACCCGGCCGGCCACGGCACCCGCCTGTACCGGACCGGGGACCTGGCTCGCTGGCGCGCGGACGGGATACTTGAATTCGCTGGCCGAAAGGACAATCAGCTCAAGATCCGCGGGTTCAGGGTCGAGCCAGGAGAGGTCGAGGCCGTCCTGCGCGCGCATCCGGGAGTCCGGGAATCGGTCGTCGTCGTGGCGGGCGAGGGTGAGCAGCGGCACCTGGTCGGTTACGTGACGCCAGCGGATGGCGTGGATGCTGCCACGTTGCGGCCGTCAGTACTGCGTGACTTCGTCGCGAGGCGGCTGCCGGAGTACCTGGTGCCAACCGGATTCAGGGCGGTTGACCGGTTCCCTCTCAACGTCAACGGAAAGGTCGACCGCAGCTCGCTGCCACCGCCTGAGCGGGAGGTCCGAGCGCCAGCCGCGCCGCCACGCGGCGACACAGAGGAGCGCCTTGCCGATATCTGGCGACTGCTGCTGCCGGCTGACGGCGCGGGTAACGTCGGCCGCGAGGACAGTTTCTTCGCACTCGGCGGCAACTCGCTCTCGGCTGCGCGGCTGATGTTCCGCATACGTGATGAGTTCGCCGTCGAACTGCGCCTGGCCGCCTTCTACGAGGCTCCCACTCTCGCCGCATGCGCCACGGCCATCGAATCCGAGCGCCCGGCCGGCCAGGTCCGCGTTCCCGAGCCGCGGTCGGCAACCGGGCCGGCGGGCATCCGGCGCCGGGACCGCAGCGCCTACCGCGTGGCAAGCCCACGGGCCCAGCCGGATAAGGCCGCCACGCTCGCGCCGCATCTCGTGCGGCTGACGGCGCACTGGGCGCTGTGGCGCACCGTGTGCCTGCGCTCGGCGGGCCTTCCCGTTCACCTGGTTGCCGCGCTCGGCGATGCCGGGCTGGCCCGCGCCGC
>JASHXW010000305.1 GCA_030043395.1 Streptosporangiaceae bacterium | reverse complement strand
CGTAGACCGTGCCGTCCTCCGCTACCCGGCCCCACGGATGGCTTCCGGTGCTCACCGCTTACCTCCAGCTAGGTACCTGACCCATGACCGCGATCAGCGATCTGTGTCAGGTCTTCTTGATCGTGACGCTTTCGATGGTGACCTTCTCCTTGGGATGGCCGTCACCTGAGCCCATTGAGTTGTCGGTACCGTGCGTTGCTATCGCTTGTATGACGTTTAGCCCGCTCACGATAGTGCCAAAGGGCGTGTAAGAAGCGCTCAGGCCGGTGCTGTCCTTGTACACCATGAAGAACTGGCTGCCATTGGTGTTCGGGCCGGAGTTGGCCATTGCCACCGTGTTCGCGGGGTAGGTCGCGCCCGTCAGGTTCTCGTCCGGGAACTCGTAACCAGGCCCGCCGGTGCCCTTGCCGGTCGGGTCACCGCACTGCAGGACGAAGATGCCGCTGGTGACCAGGCGCCAGCAGGGCGTGTTGTTGAAGAAGCCCTTGTCGGCCAGGTAGACGAACGAGTGGACCGTGCACGGGGCCTTGGAGTTGAGCAGGTTCATCACGATCGTGCCCCGGTTGGTCTTGATCGTGGCCTGGTAGCCCGGCTTCGCGTTAGTCGTGGCCGGAGGTATCCCGACCTTGCGGGCGGCCGTGCCGCTTGGCGTGTACACGCACTTCACGGTGCCGTTGGCTGCCACGCTCTCGCTCGCCGTCGGGCTCGGGCTCGCACTGGCCGACGGGCTGGAGCTGGGGGAGGCGCTCGCGCTCGGCGTCTTGGCGGGCGCCGCAGCGTTGCTCTTGGTCAGGTGCAGGGCCGTGAAGACGACTACGCCCACAAGGACCAGCACGACAAAGCCCACCGAGAACCACTTGGTCATCTGGCGAGCCCGAGCCTGACGCTGTGCTTCGCGCACCAGCCGCCGCTGGTGCCGCTCCCTGGCCAGCTGGCGCTGCCGGTCCTTCTTACTGGCCACCAGTGCAACCCTCCCGTTATCGACCGGTACTGGTGTTATTGAAAAACTTCGCGCATGGTATCTGGAGCAGGCAAGTGCCTATGCCTTCTGTTACCTGTTCGACGCCAACCGCAGCCGACCTGTAACTGGCGCGCCGCTGGCCCGCCGCAGGCTGTGCTGCCAGCCGTCACCAGCGATCTGGGTAGCCTGGTCTGCGTCGCCGCCGCACGGGCCAGCGACCACAGGGTATGTAATCACTGGCTGGCCAGGAGGTCGCCGTGCTGATTGCCGGATTTCCCGCCGGGTCTTTCGCCGCGAACTGCTATGTCGTGGCAACCGGGCCAGGGCAAGAGTGCCTGATCATCGACCCGGGACAGGACGCCGAGCCGGGCATCGACGAGATCGTGGAGAGGTACCACCTGCAGCCCGTCGCCGTGGTCGCCACGCACGGGCACATCGACCACATCTGGTGCGTGGCGCCAGTCTGCGGCGCCAGGAACATCCCCGCCTATATCCACCCGGCTGACCGCGCACTGCTCAGCGATCCGGCCAGGGGCCTGTCTCTGCTCGCCGGCCAGCAGCTCTTCGGCGGACTGACCTTCACCGAGCCCGATGACGTGCGGGAACTCGCTGACGGGATGACGCTCGAGCTGGCCGGAGTGAACCTCGTGGTCGATCACGCTCCCGGTCACACGCCAGGATCAGTGGCGTTCCGGCTGCCTGCGGATTCCGCGGCGGGAACCGCACTCACGGCCGGCGCCGACAAAGCTGCCGGGGACACCCAGGCCGGGACGCTGTTCTCCGGAGACCTGCTGTTCGCCGGGTCGATCGGCCGGACGGACCTGCCCGGCGGCGACTACCAGACGATCCTCGATAGCCTGTCAAGGGTTTGCCTGCCGCTTCCCGACGAGACCGTGGTTCTGGCCGGGCATGGGCCGCAGACGACAATCGGCGTCGAGCGGGCAACCAATCCGTTCCTGGCAGGGCTCGCGCCCGCTGCCGGGCCGTCCAGAGGGCTGTGAGAAGGGCTGGAAGAGCGATGATCCGGACCCACGAGGCGGGCTCCCTGCGTGCCTCACAGGCGGGGCAGCAGGTCACGCTGGCTGGCTGGGTGGCCAGGCGCCGGGATCACGGCGGCGTGGTCTTCATCGACCTGCGCGACGCGTCAGGCGTCGTGCAGGTGGTCCTGCGGGCCGAGGACGTGGCGCATGACCTGCGGGCAGAGTTCTGCGTGCTGGTGGCCGGCGAGGTGCGGCGGCGGCCTGCCGGGAACGAGAACCCGGAGCTGGCCACTGGCGAGATCGAGGTCTCCGCCGAGAGCCTGGAGATCCTGGCTGAGTGCGACCCGCTGCCATTCCCGGTCGACGGGCACTCGGGGGGTACCGGCGCCGAGCTGAACGAGGAAGTCCGGCTGAAGTACCGCTACCTGGACATCAGGCGCGCCGACATGGCCGCCGCGCTGCGCGCGCGGTCGCGGGCCGCCTACCTGGTCAGCGACGTCATGCGGGATCACGACTTCGTCAACATCGAGACCCCGTTCCTGACCAGGTCGACTCCCGAGGGGGCGCGGGACTTCCTGGTTCCCGTCCGGCTGCGGCCAGGCACCTGGTACGCGCTGCCGCAGTCGCCCCAGCTGTTCAAGCAGCTCCTGATGATCTCGGGGATGGAACGCTACTACCAGCTTGTTCGATGCTTCCGCGACGAGGACTTCAGGGCTGACCGGCAGCCCGAGTTCACCCAGATCGACGTCGAGATGTCCTTCGTGACACGCGAGGACGTCGTCGAGGTAGCCGAGGACCTGGTGCAGCGGCTATGGCGGGAGATCGCCGGGTACGAGCTGCCGCGCCCGATCCCGCAGATGACGTACGCGGACGCGATGGCCAGGTTCGGCTCGGACAAGCCGGACCTGCGGTTCGGCTGCGAGCTCGTCGACATGACCGCGTTCTTCGCCGGGACCAGCTTCCGGGTCTTCCAGGCGCAGCACGTTGGCGCCGTTGTCATGCCGGGCGGAGCTAGCCAGTCGCGCAAGGATTTCGACGCCTGGCAGGAGTGGGCCAAGTCACGCGCCGCCAGGGGACTGGCGTACGTGCTGATCGCGCCAGACGGGTCAGTTTCCGACGCCGGCCCGGTGGCGAAGAACCTGTCGCAGGAAGAGCGCTCGGGCCTGGCGGCCGCGACCGGGGCGAAGCCCGGGGACTGCGTGTTCTTTGCGGCCGGGACGCCGAACGCGGCGCGGGCACTTCTCGGCGCGGCCCGGCTGGAGATCGGCGGGCGATGCGGCCTGATCGACCCGGACGCGTGGGCGTTCACCTGGGTGGTCGATGCGCCGATGTTCGAGGATGACGGGGAGGGCGGCTGGACGGCCGTGCACCACCCGTTCACCTCGCCACTGCCCGAGTGGGCGGACAAGTTCGCGTCAGAACCGGGCGGTGCGCTCGCTGACGCCTACGACATCGTCTGCAACGGCACGGAGATCGGCGGCGGCTCGATCAGGATTCATCGTCCGGCGATGCAGCAGCAGGTGTTCGACGTGATCGGCCTGTCGCGCGACGAGGCGCGAGCGCAGTTCGGCTTCCTGCTCGATGCGCTGCGGTTCGGCCCTCCGCCGCATGGCGGCATCGCGTTTGGCTGGGACCGGCTTCTCATGCTGCTGACCGGCCGGGAGTCGATCAGGGACGTCATCGCCTTCCCCAAGGCGGCGTCGGGCAGCGATCCGCTCACCGGGGCGCCGACGACGATCACGTCCGCGCAGCGTAAGGAAGCTGGCATCGATGCCAAGCCGGGAGCGCATCCTTCAGCTGGCTAAGCGTGCCTGCCCGGCCGCTCGGCCATGGCCTGGCTTAGCCAGCAAGCCGGACGGGCTTAGCCACCTCCGGTAGTTCAGCTGAGCAGGCGCGCTGGATCGAGGGCGATGCTGAACGGAGCAGGCAGGCGGAGCGCCTGGCCGGCCGTGGCGACCTCCTTGCGCGCGTACCCGCGCTCGCCCGGCTCGCTGAACAGGGTTACTGCGGGCGGGTCGGCGTAGTAGTC
>JASHXW010000304.1 GCA_030043395.1 Streptosporangiaceae bacterium | reverse complement strand
GGCGAGCTCAGCGCGGACGCTGCTGAGCTGGCACCTGTGGCTTCGGCGGCTGCTCCGGCTTCTCCGGCCGAGCTGGGACCCGCTGCCCCCGCGCCGGCCGGCACGATGTCGATCAGCGTCTTCGACCTGTTCAAGATCGGGATCGGGCCGTCGAGCTCGCATACGGTCGGCCCGATGCGGGCGGCCGGGATGTTCGTCGGCTCCCTGGCCGCTGACAACGTCCTTGATCGGGTAGCCGCCGTGCGGGCGGAGCTGTTCGGCTCCCTCGGCGCGACCGGCCACGGCCACGGTAGCGTCCCGGCCGTCGTTCTCGGGCTGCTCGGCGAGCACCCGGAGACGGTCGATCCCGCCGCGGCCGGGACCGAGGTCGAGGCCGTCCGCTCCGGCCGGTCGCTGGCCCTCGGCGGCCACGACGGGGGCCGGGCGATCGAGTTCGACGTTGACCGCGACATCGTGCTGCACCGGCGCAAGAGGCTGCCATTTCACTCCAACGCGATGGTGTTCACGGCCACGGCCGACGACGGCAGCGAGCTGAGCAGGCGGACGTACTACTCGGTTGGCGGCGGGTTCGTGCTTGACCAGGACACGGCGGCCGGGCCGCACCTGGTGCCGGACGCCGTAGCCGTGCCCTACCCGTTCACTAGCGCTGCCGAACTGCTTCAGCATGCGTGTGCTACCGGGCTGTCCATCAGCCGAGTCATGCTGGCCAACGAGCTTGTCCGGCGGGACGAGGCCGAGATCCGGTCTGGCCTGCTGCGGATCTGGTCGGTCATGCGGGAGTGCGTCGAGGCTGGCTGTGCCGCCGAGGGCGTGCTACCCGGGGGGCTGAAGGTCAGGCGGCGGGCGGGCAAGCTGCGGCAAACTCTCGAGCAGAGCTCGGACCCATCGGACCCGCTGTACGCGATGGAGTGGGTGACGATGTACGCGCTGGCCGTCAACGAGGAGAACGCGGCCGGCGGCCGGGTCGTCACCGCGCCTACTAACGGGGCGGCCGGGATCATCCCCGCGGTGCTGTACTACTACTGCCAGTTCGTGCCCGGCGCCAGCGACGACGACGTGGTCAGCTTCCTGCTCACCGCCGGCGCGATCGGCGTGCTGCTGAAGGAGAACGCCTCGATCTCTGGCGCGGAGGTGGGCTGCCAGGGCGAGGTGGGCTCGGCCTGCTCGATGGCCGCCGCCGGGCTCGCCGAGGTGCTCGGCGGAACCCCGGAGCAAGTCGAGAACGCCGCCGAGATCGGCCTTGAGCACAACCTGGGGCTGACCTGCGATCCGGTCGGCGGCCTGGTCCAGATCCCGTGCATCGAGCGGAACGCGATCGCCTCGGTCAAGGCCATCACGGCCGCCAGAATGGCGGTCAGGGGCGACGGCACGCATCACGTGCCCTTGGACAAGGCGATCAAGACGATGCGCGAGACCGGAGCGGACATGAAGGACAAGTACAAGGAGACCGCTCGCGGCGGCCTCGCCCTTAATGTCGTCGAGTGCTAGCGATCCGGCCGGTAAACTGGAGGAGGCTGTCCCGGCGTGCCGGGATGTGCGGCGGGCTGGCACGGCAGGTTAGGATTCACCAGTCCCGCGGGGCGGAGTAGCTCAGTCAGGCAGAGCAAGCGGCTCATAATCGCTGTGTCGCCGGTTCAAGTCCGGCCTCCGCTACCAACCATGCCGATAGGACGTCCTACGCAAAGAAAGGCACTCCACCGTGGCTGCGACCGACATCAGGCCCAAGATCACATTGGCCTGCCAGGAGTGCAAGCACCGTAACTACATCACGCGGAAGAACCGCCGCAACGACCCGGACCGGCTTGAGCTGAGCAAGTACTGCCCGTTCTGCCGCAAGCACCAGCCGCATCGCGAGACGCGCTAACCGGTCGAGCCGCGCTAACCGGTAGAGTCCCGCTAGGCAGCGGCGAACGTGACCGGGAGGCTTGAGCCGGATGGCCATTAATCGCGACTACGTCGGCAAGACGTTTCCGCCTAGCGCGCCGTACGAGGTCAGCCGGGTCAAGCTGGCGGAGTTCGCCGACGCGATCGGCGACCACAACCCGGTCTACCGGGACCGGGAAGCCGCGCAGGCTGCCGGTTTCCCCGACGTGATCGCGCCGCCCACCTTTCCCATCGTGATCACCATGGCGAGCAGCGGCCAGGCCATCGCGGATCCCGGCCTGAACCTGAACTACGCGATGGTCGTGCACGGGGAACAGCGATTCGAGTACTCGCGGCCGCTGGTGGCCGGCGACGTGGTCACCGCCCAGGTGACGATCTCCGACATCAGGGACGCCGGGCGTAACTCGATGATGACGACGACCACGAAGATCACGACGGTCGACGGCGAGCACGTCTGCACAGCGCACTCCACGCTCGTCGAGCGTGGCGGCGCCGCCTGATGGCGGCAGGCGAGCGGGCGGTTCCGCCGCGAGCGGCGGTCAGCGAGCGACAGACGGGATGCGGCTGGTGAGCAATCAGGTCAGCTATGACGACGTCGAAGTGGGCACCGAGCTGGCCGCCACCAGCTATCCGGCGACCAGGCTCAGCCTGGTGAAGTACTGCGGCGCCTCGGGCGACTTCAACGTGATCCACTGGAACGAGCGGATCGCCAAGTCGGTCGGGCTGCCGAATGTCATCGCGCACGGCATGTTCACGATGGCGCAGGCTGGCCGCTTCGTCACCGACTGGGCAGGCCCGGCGGCGACGGTCACGGAGTTCGGCGTCCGGTTCTCCTCGCCCGTCGTAGTGCCCGACGACGACACCGGCGGACTCATCAGCGTGAGCGGGGTCGTCGAGGAGAAGCTGGACGGCAACCGCGTGGCCCTGGCGCTCACCGCGCGGTCGGCCGACACCAAGGTCCTGACCAAGGCGCGCGCCGTGGTCCGGCTGCCCTGAGTGGCGGACTGCCCGTCTGCCGCGAGGCCGTAGGCTCACCTGGGTGTCCATGCAGAGCGAGCTAGCCAGGCCCGGTCAGCCGGCCCGGCTCAGCGACTACACCACGCTGCGCATCGGAGGCCCGGCAGCAAGCTTCGTCGACGCGCCGACCACCGATGACCTCGTCTCGGCCATCTGCGCGGTCGATCAGGCAGGCGACCCGCTCCTCGTGCTCGGCGGCGGCAGCAACCTCGTCGTCGCCGACGAGGGCTTTCCTGGGACCGTCGTCCGCGTGCTGACGTCGGGTACCGCAGTCAGTGGCGCGGACGGGCAGGTGAGCGTCACCGCGGCTGCTGGCGAGAACTGGGACCGGCTGGTCGAGTGGGCGGTGTCGGAGAAGCTCGCCGGAATCGAGTGCCTGGCTGGCATACCGGGCCAGGCCGGGGCCACCCCGATCCAGAACGTCGGCGCCTACGGCCAGGAGGTCGCGACGCTGATCCAGGCCGTCACGGTGCTCGACCGGGCGAGTGGCCGCACCGAGCGGCTCAGCGGAGCCCAGTGCGGCTTCGGATACCGGACCAGCATGCTCAAGGCCACGCCCTGGCCCGGGCCCGGCTCGCCCACCGGCCGGTACGTGGTGCTCGACGTCACGTTCTCGCTGCAGCGTGACCCGATGTCAGCGCCGGTCAGCTATGCGGAGCTCGCGTCGCGGCTAGGGGTCGCGATCGGAGAACAAGCTCCCCTCGCCGATGTCCGTGACGCGGTGCTCGAGCTCCGGCGCGGCAAGGGAATGGTCCTTGATCCCGCTGATCGCGACACCTGGAGCGCTGGCTCGTTCTTCACCAACGCCGTGGTCGACCCCGATCAGTTCGCCGCGATCCAGCGGATCGTGGCCCGGCGCGCACCCGGCCAGCCGGTACCGCGCTTCCCGGCGGACCACGGCCAGGTCAAGGTTCCCGCGGCGTGGCTGATCGACCAGGCTGGCTTCGGCAAGGGCTTCCCCGGCCGCGGAGCGGCGCGCGTCTCGTCCAAGCACACCCTCGCCCTGACCAACCACAGCGGCGCAACCGCTGCCGAGCTGATCGCCCTCGCCCGTGAAATCGCCGCAGGGGTCAGGTCGGCATTCGGGGTCGACCTGGTCAACGAGCCGACCCTGGTCGGCCTGTCGCTGTAACGCACCATCCCCGAGCTAGCGCGGGGTCTGTTTAGTCGCGGGGCCTGCTTAGCCTGGACGTCCGCACGCGGAATCCCGGTGCGGACGTCCGAGGTCATGGTCTGGCCGCTCGCTTGGCGTCATCTGGAGTCGGTGGATGGCGATCCGCGGGCGGGTCTGAGCCGGCCAGCCAGGAATCGATCCCCGCCAGCAGCTTGGACTTGACGCCATCCGTCGCCGCCGAGCCGTAGACGGACATCCTGGCCAGTTCGGCCAGCCCCTCATCAGTGAAGCCGTGGGCGCTTCTGGCGAGCTCGTACTGCGCGGTCAGCCGTGATCCGAAGAGCAGCGGGTCGTCTGCCCCGAGCGCGATCGGCACCCCGGCCCCGGCCAGCTTGGCGAGAGGCACCTGGCCGGGCGAGGCTGCGACGCCGAGCGCGACATTCGACGCTGGGCAGACCTCCAGCGTGACCTGCCGCTTGGCCAGCCGCGCCGTCAGCTCAGGGTCTGCCGCGGCAGCCACGCCGTGCCCGATCCTGTCCGCGTTCAGGTCGTCCAGGCAGGCCCGGACGCTCTGCGGACCGACCAGCTCGCCTCCGTGCGGAACGGCGAGCAGGCCGGCCTTCGCCGCGATCCGGAAGGCGGGCGCGAACTCGGCGGTGATGCCGCGGCGCTCGTCGTTAGACAGCCCGAATCCGACCACTCCCCGTCCGGCATAGCTGGCTGCCAGCCGGGCGATGACCCTGGCATCCAGCGGGTGCCTGATACGGTTCGCGGCCAGGATCAGCCCCATCCCGATGCCTGCCTGGGCAGCGGCACTGGCTGCCGCGTCGAGCACTAGCTCGGTGAAGGCCGTTATGCCGCCGAACCTGGGTGCGTACCCGGATGGATCGACCTGGAACTCCAGCCAGCCCGAGCCCTCGGCCAGCTCGTCCTGCGCCATCTCGGTAATGAGCCGGCGCACGTCGTCCTCGGTGCGCAAGACGGCCCGCGCGCTGTCGTACAGCCGCTGGAACCTGAACCAGCCGCGCTCGTCGGTGCCGCGCAGTTTCGGCGGCCACTCGGCGCCGAACGCCTCAGGCAGGCTGATCCCGTGCTCCCTGGCCAGCTCGATCAGGGTGCTCCGCCGCATCGCGCCGATGAAGTGCAGGTGCAGGTGCGCCTTGGGCAGCAGGTCGAGGCGCCGGGCCATCTGCCGCTCAGGCGGCCTGAGCGAGCAGGTCCCCGAGCCTGGTCAGGCCCTCTTCCATGTCGGCGTCGGCCAGCGCGTACGACAGCCGGAAGTATCCAGGCGCGCCGAACGCCTCGCCTGGGACCACAGCTACCTCAGCTTCGTCGAGTATCACCTCGGCGAGGTCTGCGGAGCTGCTGACAGGACGCCCGGCG
>JASHXW010000303.1 GCA_030043395.1 Streptosporangiaceae bacterium | reverse complement strand
CCGCGAGGGCGCGCAGAAGTTCAAGGAGGTCTCGTACCGGCACGCCGAGGCGTACCAGGCCAGCGAGCTCAAGCACGGGCCGCTGGCCCTGATCGACAAGGACCTGCCAACGGTGGCCATCGTGCCGGACGACGAGCTTGCCGACCGCAACCTCGGCGCGATCCAGCAGATCAACGCGCGCAACGGGGCCGTCGTGCTGATCACCCATCCGGGCGTGGCGTCGGAGGAGGGAACGGCCCGGGTGACGGTGCCGAAGAACGAGCCTGAGCTCGATCCCATCCTGCTGACAGTGCCGCTGCAGATGCTGGCCTACCACGCCGCCCTGGCCCTCGGCCACGATATCGACAAGCCGCGCAACCTGGCGAAGTCGGTCACGGTCGAGTAGCGGCCGCGGCGAGCACGGCGTCGATGGCGTCCGGACAGCTTCCGCAGGCCAGCGTCGGCGCGAAGCTGGCGAGCGTCCATTCCCGAGACCGGTGCAGCCATACGCTCAGCAGCCCGCTGTGGTGCGCGCCGGCGATGTCGGCCTCCGGCGAGTCGCCGATCATCCACGCGCCCGTGAGAGGCTGGCCCGCGTTCCTGGCCGCGAGCCGGAAGATCCGCGGGTCGGGCTTGCGAAAGCCTGCGGCCTCGGAGATGACCCATCCGGCGACGTGCTCATCCAGCCCGGTCCGGCGCAGCTTGGCCTCCTGCTGGCGGGCCGTTCCGTTCGTGATCACGTACGGGATCCAGCCCGCCGCGCGTGCCCGGTCCAGCGCACGGGGCACCGCGGGGTCGAGCTCGAGGTTGTCCAGCAGGCCCTGGCGAATCTGGGCGAGGACGTCGTCGCGCTGGCCGGCGCCAAGTCCGAGCCGGTCGCAGATCATCGCCGCGAGCCGGGGTCGGTGTTCACCGCCGTCGCGGTCCGCCTCGATCAGCCAGGCCGCGGTCAGGTCCGGACTGGCCGTGCTCGCCGCGAAGGCCCGCGCCCATCTGGCGAAGGCCGCAGTCCGTTCGATAAGGGAGTCATCCAGGTCAAGCAGGAGCAATGGCACCGGAACATGGTACGGCCCGGCGCATGCGGTCGCCTCGGTCTAGCCGACGGGCGCGTTACTGTGCGCACCCAGGATCAGAGCGTACGGTGATTGCAGCGAGCATTCGAAGGGAAGCGAGAACTCGAACGGGATCGCGCACCCCGAAGGGAGACGCCCGTGTCGGTGCCGACGATCGCCGAGCGCAATCGTTTTGCCCAAGACCTGTTCACCCCGCTTCCCAGCCGCTATGACCGCCTCGCCGAGTGGCTCTCGTTCGGGCAGAACGGCCGCTGGCGGCGCACGATGGTCGGCAAGGTCGTGCCGCATCCTGGTGAGCTGGTGCTCGACGTGGCGTCCGGGACAGCCGGCGTCGCGATCCAGCTCGCGCGCCGTACGCCGGCGCGCGTCGTCGGGATTGACCTGACCGAGCAGATGCTGCGCACCGGACGCGGCAACGTGGCCAGGGCCGGGCTTGAGGACCGGATCAGCCTGGTCACCGGGCAGGCCGAGCGCTTGCCCTTCCCTGACGCCAGCTTCGATTCGCTGACGTTTACCTACCTGCTGCGCTACGTCGACGACCCGCAGGCTACGCTCACTGAGCTCGCCCGGGTGGTCAAGCCCGGGGGGACGGTGGCCAGCCTGGAGTTCTGCGTTCCGCCGTCGCCGCTCTGGCATGCCGCCTGGTGGCTGTACACCAGGACGCTGCTGCCGCTCGGCGGGCTGCTGACCGGAGGACGCGAGTGGTTCGGGGTCGGGCGGTTTCTCGGGCCGAGTATCTCTGGTCACTACCGCAGGTACCCGGTGAGCTGGACGGTTGATGCCTGGCGGGCAGCCGGGCTGACGGACGTGGGAGTCGCGGTGATGAGCCTGGGTGGCGGCCTCGTCATGTGGGGAACCAGGTCAGGTGGCTGACCAGCAGGTCAGGCCGGCCTACTACGCGGCTGGCCCTGGCCGCTGGCGGGACTGGTGGACCCTGCTGCACCCTCCGTTCACAGCCTGGCACCTGTCCTACGTCGTCCTTGGCGCCATGATCGCGCCGCAGGTCAGGACCGACCGCCTGGTTGCCGCCCTGATCGCGTTCTTCCTGGCCGTGGGGCTGGCCGCGCACGCGCTCGACGAGCTGCACGGCAGGCCGCTGCGCACGTCCATCCCGTCCGGGGCGCTGGTCACGGTGACCATCGTCGGGCTCGCCGGGGCGGTCGCCCTGGGCGCCTACGGCATCACCCAGGTCGGCTGGCTCTTGCTCCCGTTCATGATCGTCGGCCCGATGCTGGTAGTCGGATACAACGCGGAGCTATTCGGCGGGGTCATCCACACCGATGTCGGCTTCGCGGCGGCGTGGGGTGCTTTCCCAGCCCTGACCGGCTACGTGGCCGAGTCCGGCAAGCTCTCGGTGTCCTCTGCCCTAATGGCCGCGGCGGCCATGGCGCTGTCCGCGGGCCAGCGGCACCTGAGCACGCCTGCCAGGCTGCTGCGCCGCAAGACCGCAGCGGTGTCAGGGACGATCACGCTGCAGAGCGGCGAAGTGATCACGCTGGACGTCGGCCGCCTGCTTGAACCGCTCGAGCGGGCACTGCGTACTCTCTCGTGGGGCGTTGTCCTGCTGGCTGCGGCGCTCGCCACCGCGCGGCTGGCCTGAAGCGTGAGGGGTTCGCCATGTGGAAGACCGCGGGAGCGGTGGTGGGGATCCTGCTCGCCATTGCCGGGATCATCTGGGCGCTGCAGGGCTTCGGCGTCATCGGCGGCAGCTTCATGTCAGGCGACTCGGTCTGGGCGATCATCGGCCCCGTCGTCGCGGTGATCGGCCTGGCCCTGGCCGGCTTCAGCCTGCGCCGGGAGCGGTCCGCCTAGCCCATCACGGCGGGCCCAGCCGGTCCGGTCCGGTCAGCCGAGCCCGTTAACCACTCACTTAATCGCGCTCGCGAGTTCCTACCTTGGCAACGCAAGTGCGTTGCGCATGGTGAAGTCGGGCAACACGGGCCAGAAGCTAGTATTCCCGATCCTTCTATTCTGCCAATGCCAAAGAAATCGATTGCATTGCCAAATTAATACTTCCAGCAGCAATTCCCTGTGGTGTATTATTCTGCGCTGTCGCTCTCGTCATTAGAATCGTGCGTTTACTTACTAAAGGGTTGATGAGTTCCGTGCAGACCGCCACAATAGGATACTCACCGCGCCATGCGGCTCCCCCGCCGCTCGTCCGGTCTGTTCCGCACTGGCGCTCCCTGCGCATTATCGTCCTGTTCGCCTGCGCCTTTGCCCTGCTCTGCGCTGCGGCAATCATCTCGGTCGTCTACGCCTCAGGCCGACACCAGGGCTGCCGGCGTCACGGCTCCCCGTGCGCGACCGTCGTCCCAGGTAGGCTGCCTGCGATGACTGCGGTCATCCTTTCGCAAGGGACGTACCAGTTCGACCGGCCTGCCGGAATCACGCTGGCTGGCCGCTATCTGTGGGTCATCAACGCCGGCGCGGGCTCGGTCGCCGAAATCGGCTGGCGAGGCGGCCAGGCCCACCTGCTCCGGTCGGCTCCGCGTTACGAATTCGGCAAATCCGGTGCAATCGTTTCGGGGACGAATCATGTGTGGATCGCCGATCGCGGGACGGGCTTCCTGACCGAGCTGAACGCCAGCACCGGGGCCCTCGCGCGAGAGCCGATCCGGAGCAGTCTCGGCTCGCCGGCCGGCTTGGCCCTGGCCGGCAATCACCTCTGGGTGTCCTTTGCGGGATCTGACCGGATCGGCGAGTACAGGACCGCAACTGCATTTCGGATTCACGAATTCGCATTTCGCGAATTCAAAGATCCATCAGCGCTCGCCTACAGCAACGATAGCCTTTGGGTGGCCAACGCCGGAAATGGCACGATCGATACGCTGGACCTTGCCGCCGGCCCGCAGTTCGGCACGCTGGAGCGCACCCTCTACGGCTTCCCGGGCCCGGTGACCGAGCTTGCCAGCGGGAACACGCTGTGGGTGGCCGACGCGGCGACGAAGTCGGTCACGGAGCTCGACACGCTGACGGGGAAGAAGATCAGGCGCTTGTCCAGCCCGAGGTACGGGTTCTCCGGCCCGGACGCCATGGCGCTGGCCGGGGGTTACCTGTGGGTGGCGAACGGCGGCGGTAACTCACTGACCGAGGTCCTGGCGTCGACCGGCAAGGCGGTGGGAGTGCTGTCTGGCCCTCGCTACCAGTTCGACCACCCCGCCGGGATCGTGGCCTACCGGCAGATGCTCTGGGTGACGAACCTGGGATCGAGCACCGTCACCGAGCTCCTGCCGCCAGCAGGCCAGGACAGCCTCGCCAAAGGCCGTCTCGTCGCAGGAGGCCTGGCGGCGCCGGCATCGCGGCGGCAGCCCGCGACTGGAGCGTGACGGCGCGGACTGGGTCATCGGCGAGGTCAGCTACAGCACGCAGAACTCGTTTCCCTCTGGGTCCGCCATGACCACGTGGTCTGGGATACCGTCGTCCGCGTCCTCGCGGACCACGGTCGCGCCGGCCGCGGTGAGACGCCCGACCTCCTGGGTGACGCGTGGCCACCGTACCTCCAGTGGCACGGCGCGACCGCCGCCCGCCTGGACGTCGAAGTGGACGCGGTTCTTGGCTACCTTGGGCTCTCGAACCTTCAGGAACGAGATGGCAGGGCCGATTCCGTCGGGATCTTCGATGTAGGCTCCGTCGCTCCACTCTTCCGGCGGCACCCGGTAATGCGCGAACCACTCGGGCCAGCTCGCGAAGCCCTCGGGCGGCGAGGCCGCGACGTACCCAAGAGCCAGGCACCAGAACGCCGCCAGGGCCGCCGGGTCGGCGCAGTCGAACGTGACCGTCCACCTTGTGCTCATCCGACTCCTCCTGGCACGGTGCGGCGCACCGCCGGGCTAGAGCGCGTCCCGGCGCTGCAGGTAGTGCAGGGACAGCCAGCCGGCCGCCACTGGCAGCC
>JASHXW010000302.1 GCA_030043395.1 Streptosporangiaceae bacterium | reverse complement strand
TGTGTGGCTGCCCTCGAATGAGATATATCTTGCTTCTGTGAGCAGCGGTACTTCGCTAAACCCAGACGAGATCCGCGCGGCGGCGCACACCCACCAGGAGCTCGGACCCGACTATCAGTCGGCCGTCATCGAGTCCTTCCTCGACAAGGTCGGCCAGGAGATCGATGCCAGGGTCGACGCACGGGTGGCCGGCCTCTCACCGCAGGCCCGTCGCCAGCGCCTGGACCGGCAGCCCATGCAGCGCAGCCCGTTCGCGCTGGCGATCATCTCGCTCGTGGCAGGTATTCCGCTGACCGCCATCGCCACGAACTTCCACGGTCGCGCCACGACGGCGCTGTTCATCATCTGGCTCGCTATCACGGCCATCAACGTGGCCTACGTGGTGAGCTACCGCCGCAACGAGGGCCGCTGAACGCCGGCTAAGGCCGCGCCCGCCCCGCCCGCCCCGCAGGCACTTCTCGAACGGCCGGGAAGTCCGTTATGGGGTTACTCGTCGTCGGAGTCGTCGTCGCGGCGCTGGCCGAACCGGCCCATGAACCGGCCGGATGCGTCGGCAGCCGAGCCGGCCACGTTGCGGACCACCCCGATCAGCGGGTCCGCCGAGCGGTTCCACGAGTCCTGGTAGGACTTAGCAGCCGACTTGAACTCGTCGCCCACCTTGGCGTCCTTGTCGGAGTCCCGGCGCGGGTAGTTGCCGGCCAGGATCTCCCGGTACTCGCCCTCGGACGCCCACCGGTCGATCTCGGCGAACCGGACGACCGCGAACGGGTGCGTGGTGCCGAGCAACTGCAGCAGCTTGAGCAAGCCCTCGCGTACATCGGGCACCGCGTCGTACTCGCGCGCCTGGCGCAGGAACTCGTCGTGGCTGAGCTCGGCGAGCTGCGGGCCGCCGGCCAGCTTCATCAGTGCCCGCCGGGCAGCCGGGACGTCCTGGCAGGCCAGCAGGCCGGCCCGGTCGCATGACAGCTCGGACTTGCGGTACCACTCCTCAAGGCCCCAGATGACGGCCTTCAGGCCGATCCAGGCGAACGGCACGAGCGCGAGCCGCGCGGCGAGCTGCGTCAGGTAATACAGCATCGTCCGGTAGACACCGTGCCCGGAAAGCACGTGCCCGAGCTCGTGCCCGATGACCCAGCGCATCTCCTCGGCGTCCATCAGGTCCACCAGACCGGTGGTCACCACGATGAACGACTTGTCGGTACCGAGCGCGAACGCGTTCACTTCCGGGTCCTGGGAGATGAACAGCTCTGGCACGCGCGGCAGGTCGAGGATGTAAGCGCCGTCCAGCATCGTCTGGTACAGGTGCGGGAACTGCTGGTCGGACGCTCGAACCGAGCTGGCCATGAACATCAGCCGCAGGCTCCGGTCGCTGAACAGGCTGGCCAGGTTCTTCATGATGACGTCGAACCCTGTCAGCTTGCGCAGTGCCACCAGCGCCGAGCGGTCGGCTGGGTGCTCGTAGGCGCGGGAGCTGATCCCAGGCAGGCGAACTCGGGAGCGGTCAGGCACAGTGTTCATGCGGCCAATGCTATGCGCCGTAAGGAAGGATGAGCCCCATGCCTGCGTTCACTTTGGCAAACGAAGCCGTCCCCCCGATGTTCGAGCCGCAGGCCGAGTCGATGCCGTCGGACGAACGTGCCGTCCTGCAGGCGACCCGCCTCAGCGCGCTGGTCGACCGGCTGCTGGAGGCCAACGGGCTCCAGGCTGACCGGCTCAGGAAGGCGGGCGTGGCGAGCGGCCAGGACGTGAGCCTGGGCCGCCTGGCTGACCTGCCGGCGATGGCCAAGCAGGACCTGTGGGACGCCTACCCGTTCGGCCTGCTCGCTGTCCCGCGCAGCGAGGTCGTGGCCGTGCACGGATCGAGCGGCACTGGCGGCCGGCCGACGCTGGTCTCGTACTCGCGGGCTGACATCGCGCTGTGGTCCAGGATGTGCGCCCGGTCCCTGGCCGCCGCGGGAGCCGGTCCGGGCAGCATCGTGCACAACGCGTACGGCTACGGGCTCTTCACCGGCGGGCTGGGCATCCACCAGGGTGCGATCGAGCTGGGGGCGACGGTCGTCCCGGTGTCGGGCGGCATGACTGCCAGGCAGGTCACGCTGATCGGGGACCTGAAGCCGGACATCCTGACCTGCACGCCGTCCTACGCGATCCGGCTCGGCGAGGCCCTGGCCCAGGCCGGGCTGACCCCGCAGACCGGGTTGTCGCTGAAGGCCGGCGTGTTCGGCGCCGAGCCCTGGACCCAGCAGATGCGGGAGCGGATCAACGAGCTGCTCGGCCTGCGCGCTCTGGACATCTACGGGCTGTCGGAGGTGATCGGCCCTGGCGTGGCGTGCGAGTGCGTCGTCGCCGCCGATGGCCTGCACGTGAACGAGGACCACTTCCTGGTCGAGGCGCTTGACCTGCTGACCGGCGACCCGGTCCCTGACGGCACGCCCGGCGAGCTGACGTTCACCACGCTGACCAAGGAAGCGATGCCGCTGCTGCGATACAAGACCGGCGACATCGCAACGCTGCGCAGGGGGACGTGCGCCTGCGGGCGGACCCTCATGAAGATGTCGAAGGTGACCGGCCGCAAGGACGACATGCTGGTGATCCGCGGCGTGAACGTCTATCCCAGCGAGATCGAGCGCGTCCTGCTAGCCGAGCCTGAAGTAGCACCTGACTATCTGCTGGTCGTCGACGAGAGGCAAGACATTCGCGAGCTGATTGCCTGCTGTGAATGCATGACAATGCCTTCTCGCGACTCGCGCGCGCCAAGCGAAGTGCGCCAGGAGCTCGAACGCAAGCTCGCCTCTGCTCTCGGCCTCCGGGTCTCGGTCGCCGTCGTGCCGGCAGGATCGGTGCCCCGCACGGAGGTCGGGAAGGCGGTCAGGGTCCGGCGCTGGTCAGGCGGCGAGCCGCCGGTCCAGGGCCTGCCCGGCTAGCCCGGCCCGCGGCGGCTACAGTCGGCGCATGGAAGCGGCCGGGATCGACCACCCCAGGGTCGGAGTGCTCGGCGGGACATTCGACCCGGTGCACAACGGGCACCTGGTGGCCGCCAGCGAGGTCGGCTGCGTCCTCGGCCTCGACGAGGTCATCTTCGTCCCGGCAGGCCAGCCATGGCAGAAGGACGGCATGGTGCTTGCGCCGGCCGAGGACCGCTACCTGATGACCGTTCTCGCGACCGCGGCTGATCCGATGTTCTCGGTCAGCCGCGTCGACATCGACCGGCCTGGCCCCACGTACACGATCGACACCATGCGGGAACTGCGCGCCGAGCGCGGTCCGGCCACCAGCTTCTTCTTCATCATGGGCGCGGACGCACTCGCCGGCCTGCCGACGTGGAATGACCACGAGGAATTGTTGAGCCTGGCGCATTTTGTCGGCGTCACGAGGCCGGGTCACCAGCTCGCCGATCCGCAGTTGCCGGAAGGACTGTTCAGCGTCGTGGAGATTCCGCAGCTCGAGATCTCCTCCACCGCGTGCCGGGAGCGCGTGCGGGCCGGGCTGCCGATCAGGTATCTCGTGCCTGACAGTGTCATCCAGTACATTGCCAAGCGCGGGCTTTATCGTGAATAGCCCGGAGGGGCGGGAGACGACCTTGCGGCTGGACGGAGTTGGCAAGCGCTACGGGCTGCGGATGCCGTGGGTTGTCCGGGATGTGAGCCTGGAGATCGAGCCAGGCAGGCTGGTCCGGCTGGAGGGCAGGAACGGGACTGGCAAGTCGACGCTGCTGCGCGTGATCGCCGGAGTCTCCACGCCAAGCGAGGGCTCCGTGAGCGGCCGGCCGGTCACCGGGTTCGTGCCCGAGCGGTTCCCGCCGGCGCTTCCGTTCCCGGCGCGCGACTACCTGATGCATATCGGCCGCGTGCACGGGTTGGCCGACTCCGAGCTTGCGACGCGGATCCAGTTGTGCATGGACCGGCTGGGCGGATGGGAGTTCGTGGACGTCCCGCTGCGCAACATGTCGAAGGGGATGTGCCAGAAGGTCGCGGTCGCCCAGGCCCTGCTCCCGGGCGCTGGCCTGCTGGTGCTCGACGAGGCGTGGACCGGGCTGGACGTCGAAGCCAAGGCGGCGCTCGACGAGGTCGTCGGCGAGCGGCTGGCTGATGGTTCCTGCGTGGTGTTCGTCGACCACGACCCGAAGCGGCTTGAGCACCTGGATGCTGAGCGCTGGCGGATCTCCGAAGGCAGGGCGCGGCCGGTGGCTGACCAGAACGGGCACGCCGGTTCCGCCGATGCGGCTGCCGAGCCCCATGCAGCCGTTGAGGCAGGCGAGGACAGTCCTGGCACTGGGGGAGCTGGCGCGGCAGGGCCGGTCATGATCGACATCGAGGGCTATCCGCCCGGCGCCGCTGACCCCGCTAGCTTGCCCGGAGTCCTCACTGTGCTCCGCAAAGGCGACGTGCTCACGGTGGGCACGCAGGCGGAGGCATCGGACGGCGTGCTGCGCGTGCTGCTCGGGGCCGGTGACCGAGTACATGTCGTCGGCGTGCGCAGGTCGCGGGAAACGGAGGGCGGCCAGTGACGGCGCTCGTCAGGTACCAGACCTCGCTGCTGTTCCGCTCGCATCGCTGGATCCCGCCCGTGATCTTGTACGTGATCGGAGTCGTCGGCCTAGGCGGGGAGCACCTGCCGCTCGGCACGGGGCTGCCGGGCGGGCTGAGCTGGGCCGCCCTGATGCTCGTCCCGGTCGTCGCGTGGCTGACCAGGTCCATGCTGGTCGCCGAACCGCCCGCCGCCCGCGCCTGCGTGGCAGCGGCCGGCGGACCGCGCCGCACTCAGGTCTCGGCGCTTCTCGCCGCGGTGCTCGTCGGCGTGGTCATCGCGCTGGCCGGCGTGGTCTGGGAACTGATCAACGCTGGCGTGCTGCGGCATGCGGGAACGCACTCGATCGAGGTGGGCCCCACGTTCAAGGCCG
>JASHXW010000301.1 GCA_030043395.1 Streptosporangiaceae bacterium | reverse complement strand
CTTGAGCTGGCGGATCCGGTCGCTGATCGCGTCCTGCTCGCCGGCCCCGTCGATGATCGTGGTCGTGTCCTTCGTGACCGTGACGCGGCGCGCCTTGCCAAGGACGTCGAGGTCGGCCAGCTCAAGCTTGAGCCCGACCTCTTCGCTGACCACGCTGCCAGCGGTCAGGATCGCCATGTCCTCGAGCATCGCCTTGCGCCGGTCGCCGAACCCGGGCGCCTTGACCGCGACCGTGTTGAGCAGCCCGCGGATCTTGTTGACCACCAGCGTCGACAGCGCCTCGCCGTCGACGTCCTCGGCAATGATCAGCAGCGGCTTGCGAGACTGGGCGACCTTCTCCAGCAGCGGCAGCAGGTCGGTCATCGAGGAGATCTTGCCGTTGTGCAGCAGGATGTAGGCGTCCTCAAGGACTGCCTCCATCCGGTCCTGGTCGGTGATGAAGTACGCCGAGATGTAGCCCTTGTCGAACTGCATGCCCTCGGTGAACTCGAGCTCGAGGCCCATCGTCGCCGATTCCTCGACGGTGATGACGCCGTCCTTGCCGACCTTGTCGAAGGCGTCGGCGATGATCGCGCCAACCTTGGCGTCCTGAGCCGAGATCGTCGCGACATTGGCGATCTCGCTGCGCTCCTCGACCTCGCGGGCACTCTTGAGCAGCATCTCCGACACCGCGCTCGCCGCCGTGTCGATGCCCCGCTTGAGCGACATCGGGTTGGCGCCAGCCACGACTGAGCGCAGCCCTTCGTGCACCATGGCCTGCGCCAGCACGGTCGCCGTCGTCGTGCCGTCACCTGCCACGTCGTTCGTCTTGGTGGCGACCTCCTTGGCAAGCTGCGCGCCCAGGTTCTCCTGCGCGCTCTCCAGCTCGACCTCCCTGGCGACGGTCACACCGTCGTTGGTGATCGTCGGGGCGCCCCACTTCTTGTCGATCACCACGTTGCGGCCACGCGGGCCGAGGGTGACCTTCACGGCGTCCGCGAGCTTGTCCACCCCGCGCTCCAGCGCACGCCGCGCTTCCTCGTCAAAATCCAGGCTCTTCGCCATGCAGCACCTCAGGTGATTGTCGCAGTGGTCTAGAAAGCACGCGCTGATCGCGCCGCCGCCCCGGCTGGCAGGCTAGCCCTGGGAGACTTTCACTCCGCAAGGCCGCCTGCCGATCCGGGGCGGCACGCAACGCGCTCGCGCGCGCCTGGCACGAGCACTGCCCGTGCCATCCGTTCTGCTCGCTCTTACTTCTCGATGATCGCGAGCACGTCACGGGCAGAGAGCACCAGGTACTCCTCGCCCGCGTACTTCACTTCGGTGCCGCCGTACTTGCTGTAAAGCACGACGTCGCCCTTCTTGACATCCATCGGAACGCGCTTGGCGCCAGCGTCGTCGAACCGGCCTGGGCCGACGGCGATGACCTCGCCCTCCTGGGGCTTCTCCTTCGCGGTGTCCGGAATGACAAGGCCGGAAGCGGTGGTCTGCTCGGCATCGAGCGGGCGCACCACGATCCGGTCTTCGAGCGGCTTGATAACAACCTTGGTGGCGGTCGTCACGATCTGACCTCCCCCTTACAGAAAGGGCTAGCTGAGTTACTAGAGAGGCGACCATGGGGCCTGCCGTCGCGGGTGCCAGACCATCCTCGTCGCGTTAGCACTCTACTACATCGAGTGCCAAGTCCGCAGATTAGCCCCGACGCCCGCCGTCGTCAAGCTGGGCGGGGCCAGGCTAGGGTACGGCACATGGCCTCCCCCGACTCCGCCGGCGCTCCAGCTAGGCCATCTTCCGACGCCGGCGAGCGCGCTCGCAGGGCATCCTCTTTCGGCGCGGCCGCCTCGGCTTACGCGCAGCACCGGCCGGACTACCCCGGCACCGGCATCGGCTGGCTGCTCGAGCCGGTCACGAAGACGGCGGCGAGCCACCCCCTGCGCATCCTGGATCTGGGAGCCGGGACAGGCAAGCTCACGGCTTCGCTTGCCGGACTGCGCTTTGAGGGCGAGCCGGCCGATGTCACCGCGGTCGAGCCGGACCCCAAAATGCTTGCCGAGCTGCGCGACCACGTGCCCGGCGTAACGGCACTGAGCGGGCGGGCCGAGTCCATCCCGCTGCCCGACGCCAGCGTCGATGCCGTGCTGGCCGGCCAGGCGGCGCACTGGTTCGACCTGGACCTTGCGATGCCGGAAATCGCCAGGGTGCTCAGGCCAGGCGGCGTGTTCGGCGGCCTGTGGAACGCCGACGACGACAGGGTGGAGTGGGTGGCGGGGCTGCACAAGGCCAGCGGGCGGCCAAGCGTGGTGCAGCTGAGCATCGCGAAGTCACACGACGATGACGCCATCGTGGCCTGGCTCGCGGGGGCCGGGCACGCGCTCTTCACTCCGCTGGAGGAAGCCATCTTCGAGCATTCGCAGGCCAGGACGGCGGACTCACTGATCCAGACGATGCGCACCCATTCGATGTTCCTGGTGATGGAGCCGCCCGAGCGCGAGGCCGTGCTCACCAAGGTACGCGCGTACCTCGACCACACCCCGCAGACAGCAAGCGGTGAGTTCAGCCTGCCCCTGGTCACGCTCGCGATCAGGATCGTCCGCCGCTGAGCGCGGGACACGCGCTTCCGGGCAGCGGCTCAGGCCGCGACGACGTGGGTGACCGGCAGCCCTGAGTCGGCACCGAACTCGGCACCGGACGGCTCGACTCCGGCGGCAACCAGGTCGGACCCCAGTGCGGCGACCATGGCGCCGTTGTCGGTACACAGGCCAGGCCGCGGCACCCGCAGGCTGATCCCGGCGGCTTCGCACCGCTCCCGCGCGAGCCCCCGCAGGCGCGAGTTTGCGGCCACCCCGCCGCTGATCACCAGGTGAGTCACCCCGTTCGCCAGGCAGGCAGCGACTGCCTTGCGAGTGAGCACGTCGGCGACGGCCTCCTGGAAGGAGGCGGCCACGTCGGCAACCGGCACGGGCAGTCCAGCGGCCTCGCGCGCCTCGACCCAGCGGGCGACGGCCGTCTTCAGGCCCGAGAACGAGAAGTCGGCCGTCCCGTCGTGGTATTTCGCCCTGGGAAAGCGAACGAAGCTCCCGTCGCCCGAGCGCGCAGCCGCGTCGATCGGCGGTCCGCCGGGGAACGGCAGTCCGAGCAGCCTGGCCACCTTGTCGTAGGCTTCGCCCGCTGCGTCGTCGATCGTGGCGCCGAGCGGGCGGATGCCCGCGGTCAGGCTCTCCACGAACAGCAGCGACGAGTGGCCGCCAGAAACCAGCAGCGCAATCGCCGGGGTGGGCAGCGGGCCGTGCTCGAGCTGGTCGACAGCGATGTGCGCGGCAAGGTGGTTGACGCCGTACAGCGGCTTGCCGAGCGCGAGGGCGTAGGCCTTTGCGGCGCACACTCCGACCAGCAGCGCCCCGGCCAGGCCAGGACCCGCGGTGACGGCGATCGCGTCGACCTGCCCCAGCGTGACCCCAGCGCTGTCCAGCGCCCGCCGGACGGCGGGCACCATAGCCTCCAGGTGTGCCCGGCTCGCCACCTCAGGCACCACTCCGCCGAACCTGGCATGCTCATCGACGCTCGACGCGATCGCGTCGGCGAGCAGCTCGTGGCCGCGCACCAGGCCGACGCCGGTCTCGTCGCACGAGGACTCGATCCCGAGAACGAGCGGCGCTGTCATTCGTACTCCTCCGCCGCGCCGACGACCGGCTCGGCCTCTGCCCCGTCGCGGGTCAGGGTGCGGCGCATGACGAGCGCGTCGGCGCCCGAGGGCTGGTAATAGCCGCGCCTGATCCCGATCTCCGTGAACTCGTACCTGCGGTACAGCCGCTGCGCCCTGCTGTTGTCCGTCCGGACCTCGAGGAAGACCTCCGTGCATCCTCGCTTGGCCGCCTCCGCCAGCAGCGCCTCGAGCAGGGTCGAGCCGACGCCGTGGCCCCAGTGGTCGGTGGCCACGGCGAGCGTCAGCACGTCAGCTTGCCAGCCGACGCCGAGCAGGCCCGCGTAGCCCGCGATCTGGCCGTCGTCGTCGGCGATCAGGTAGTACCTGCTGGCGGGCTGCTGCTCCAGCTCCCCGGCCAGCATCTGCCTGGTCCACGCCTCCTCGCCGAACACCGCGTGCTCAAGCTCGACGACGCCGTCCAGGTCATCGGGAGTCATCAGGCGAAGGACGACGCTCATGGCGTGACCCGCTTGGGACGGCCGGGCTCCCTGGCGTCCGGCCTGCGCAGGTACAGCGGCGCCGGCGGGCTCGCGGGGAGTCCGGCATCGACGTGCTGCGCGGCGAGCTGCGCGAGCTGGGCTGCTGAGGGGTAGCACGGCTCCATCGGCTCGGCACCCCCGGCGAGCTCAGGATGCAGCCGCGGACCCTGACCCGCGACCGGATGCCCGGCCGGAACCAGCGCAGGCAGACTCACCTGCGGCCCGTCCACGCGGCTGCCGTCGGCGGCGTAGCTGGCCCAGTACACCTCGCCGCGGCGGGCGTCGGTCGCCACGATGAACTCCCGTCCTGGCCCGGATCGCGCTGCCTGCGCGGCGATCACATCCAGGGAGCAGACGCCATGGGCTGCGATGCCCAGCGCGAACGCCATGGCCTGGGCCGTCATCAGGCCCACTCGCAGGCCGGTGTAGGGACCAGGGCCGGTGCCGACCGCAATCAGGGTCAGGTCCGATGGCGACGCCCCGGCCTTGGCCAGCACCATGCCGATCGAGGGCGCGAGCAGCTCGCCGTGGCGGCGGGCGTCGACGGTGCAGTCCTCCGCCAGGAGGCTCTGCCCGTCGTGCAGCCCGACCGTCACCGCGGGCGTCGCGGTGTCGAAGGCGAGGATCAGCACGGTGTCCCAGCGTAGTCACCCGCGCGCGGTGGCCGGCGCGTTCAGCCTTCGCCGTGCGCCGGTCAGCTGGCCTGTGGCTCCATCCGCACCTTGGCCATGACCTCCCGGGCGACCGCGACAGCACCGGCTCGGAGCTGCGAGACGGACACCGGGCCGAAGCCCCCGTTCGCCTGGCCCTGCAGGAACACGGTGACGATCACGTTACGGTACCTGGCCAGCACGGTAACGCGGTCGGTGACCGTGCCGCCGGTTCGGAACA
>JASHXW010000300.1 GCA_030043395.1 Streptosporangiaceae bacterium | reverse complement strand
AGGTAGATGCCGGCGGCGGTGAGCATCGCGATCACTGAAGCTGCGTTGTTTCCGCTGCACAGCGCTACGGCGACGGCCGACTGCGCGGCGGCACGGATACGGCCTGCCGCGCCGATCGTCTGGCCCTGCTGCACGGCCCTTACCAGTGGCAGAAGAATCCAGGGCAGCATCGCCGCGGGCAGGAACTCTGCGGACAGAACGCCAAGCAGAGTCAGTCCTCGGGGAGCCAGCGCGTAGGCGAAGGCGCCAATGACCTGCGTGAGCGGAGTCCCGATTCCCAGGCGACCTGCGAGCCGGACCATGCCGAGGAAGGCCGCAACGGCTACCGCGGTGATCCAGAGCCGTTGGACGACCCAGCCAGGTAGCGCGACGAGCTTTCCGAGGACGAAAAAGGGTCCCATCGGGAACAGGTAGCCCGACGCCTGGTCTTGCAGCTGACCGAACTGCGACGGGTCCCACAAGTGCAGCGCGCGGTCGAGGAAGCCAATCGGGTCCACCGCCATGTCCAGCTTGGTGTCGGCGATGATGTTGCCCGGCCGATCCACGAAAGCCAGCACAGCAAGTAGAAGGCAGCACGCGACGAGCCACAGCCTGCGCTGAAATACGTCGGCAAGGCCGATCCGGCCCTCAGCTGGCCGGTCAGCGCTCTCCTGCGGTGACGGCAGGGCTGGCGGCTGCGGCGGCCGGTCTGGCGCCGCCCCAGTCCGCCGGGGTGCCTCGATCATCGCTCGGCTACCCAGCCTCGCCCCGCCGCTCGGTGAGGGTACCGATGAGCGCGGCCATCAGGCCCGCGCTGGCGTCCCAGTCAAAGCGTGCTGCCCAGGCACGGCACGCGGCCGCTATGTCGGCACGGCGACGCGGGTCAGCCAGCTCCTTGATCGCACGCTCCGCTACGTCCTCGATCAGCTCCGAGTTCCCGACCAGCCAGCCCGTCTCGCCATCGCGGACGGCATCGCGCAGGCCATCCACGTCATAGGCAACTGTCGGCACGCCGAGTGCCGCCGCTTCAAGCACGCAAAGGCCCCAGCCTTCGCCCTGCGAGGTGTTCAGGTGTAGCACCGACGAGGCGACCAAAGCGCGCTTGCGCTCTTCCTGCACGTACCCGTGCAAGTGCACAACCTGGCCGAGACCGCGAGCGGCAACTTCGCGCCTGAGCGCAGGGAGGCAGGGACCTGATCCGATCACGTCGATCCGAATCCCGGCATCGGTCAGTCGCTCGGCGACGTCGAGCAACCGCTCTGTTCTCTTGTGCGCCACCATTCGCCCGACGAGCGTCACGGACTGGCCGCCTGCCGCTGGCTTCTCGTCCGGCAGGTTGACCTGAGAGGCCGCCAGGTCGCGCGGGAGCCCGTTTGGTATCAGGTGAATCTGACCTGGCCAGGCGAGGCGCTCCCGCATTGCCCTTGCTGTTGATTCAGAGACGGCCGCGGACGCGCGGCGCCGGTAGCACCTTCGCGCGACTGGGCCCTCGAGAAATCGGCCTAGCGAAGCGAGCAAGGGCGGAAAGTGCACGCCGAACTGCTGGTCGTGAACGTGATGCACGACGCAGACGACACCGACCCTGCGCGGCAGGACCAGCGGCGTGAAGAACGGGATGCCGTTCTGGCAGTCGATGACCGCGTCGAAGACGCGGCGGCGAAGCAGCATCCAGGACAGTACACGGGGATAGACAGTCCACTTTCCGCCCAGCCTGACGATCTGCACGCCATCGCGACGTTCGCGGCGTCCTTGTCCGTGACCACGCGCGGTCACGTACCTGATCGTGGCGCCACGGCGCTGCAACCCTCTCGCCATTTCCCACGCGTACCGCTCCGCTCCGCCATTGTCGGGATGCCACGGATCGCGCCAGTTGACGACGGCGATAACCCGACCCGCTACCGGAGAGGGCGACCCGGGCCTTACCACTGGATCGCGGCCGCGCCTGTTTCGGGGCGCTCTGGCGCTGACCAGCGTCAGCCAGATCAACCCGACCTCGGCGAACGCCGCGAACCCGTGACGACGCACGGAAAATGTCGAACCTTCGACATCACGCCACCGCACCGGGATCTCAATCGGGCTCCCACCGAGCCGCTGACAGCGCGCGATCAGCTCGATGTCGAAGGAGAACCCGGCCGCCTTCATGGGCATGGCCGCGGCCCTCGCGATGTCCCCGTCGAAGAACTTGAACCCGCACTGGCTGTCGCGCACGCCCGATGTCAGCATTCTGGCCACGGCCCGGAAAACGTAGGCGCCGGCCCTGCGCAGCCGACTGTGGCGTGCTTCCACGTGCGAGTCAGGGTGCGCCCGCGAGCCGAGCACCATCGATGCGCCTGATTGCAGGAGTGCGATGGCGTCGTCGAGCGCCGAAAGGTCGGTCGCCATGTCAGCGTCGCAGAAACCGACGAAGGGAGCACGCGTCGTCAGCAACCCAGCCCGGACGGCACGCCCCTTGCCGCGCCTGCGACAGCTGACTAGCCGGACTGGAACTGGGCCGACCGGCCACTGACGGACGATGTCTGCCGTGGAGTCCGTGCTTAGGCTGTCGATTACCACGATCTCAGTGCTGACGGGGAGAGTTGCCGCCTTCTCGCACAGCGCCGCGAGCCCGGCCGGCAGGCGCCCAGCCTCGTTGCGTGCCGGGACGATAATCTCAAGCCATGGCGACTCGGACTCGCCGGACTGCTGGGGGGCACAATCCACGCGGGTCGGGCCAGGCTAGCGCGTGCCGTAGTTATACAGCGTCCCGTGGGTGGGACTGCCCTTCGCGATACCGTTGACCACCGAGTTGGTGATAGCGGTAGCACCGACGGCCAGAACGAGCCCAACCGCCATAGCGACAAGCAAGCGCACCATTCTCGGGCTCCCTCACCAGGTTTACTGAGCGGTAGCGTACTGCTGTGAGCAGGTCGCCAGCTATAAGCGTCTGGAAGCTGATCTAATTCGTTACTTTAGCCCACATCGTGCAGAACTGTGACATCGGCGACGGGTAACGGGAGCTGGTACAGGACAAGTCCGGGACCGGCGAGGACCACCCGTGCACCAGGTAGCCGCTGGCGATAGGGGTAGGGCGCCGACCGCCCGGCCAGACTCGCATCCACGATCACGTATCGCACCCCCATTGCCTCGAGGGGCTCAGTGAGCGGCTGCCCGGACCCGATGTGCGCGTTCAGCGCGCGAGCCTGCGGGTCCTCGGCCGGCACGGTGACCCGACCCACCGTCACGGCGTCGTTCCAGATGACGTCACGGTCGACCAGACGTGGCCACGGATCGAGTACCGCCTCCCCGTTGTTCCAGCTGAACCGCCGGTAGGCGGCCCAGGGCAGCAGCAGCACGCTGCCGCTGGCTGGGTCGTCGTTGATGATGCGCCTGGCGGCCAGCCAATCGGCCGGGTACTGCACTGGCCGCAGCCGCCCTGCCGCGCCCCAGGCCAGCCCGGGCAGCAGCACTACCGGGGCGATCAACGCGATGACGACGACTAGCCACTTGAGGTCATGCAGCTGCTCTCGCCAGCTGAGCCCGAGGACCCAGCTGATGCCCATGCCAAGGCCGACCGCCTCGGCCAGGGCCAGCGGTGCTACGAACTGCTGCCCGTCCCGCAGGACCGCGAAGCCTGGCCAGGCTGTGATCAGCGTCCTGAGCAGATCCCGGCCAGGGCCGAGAATGCCCGCGCTCGCGAGGAGCAGACCCACGGTGGCCCCCGCCGCAAGGCCTGGCCATCGTCTTGCGGCCAGGATTGCGAAGCAGGCGATCGCGATCAGGACGACCACAAGCCAGAGCGCCGAGGCCGGCCCGCCATATCCGTAAGGCACCGTCTGGCTGTTCCACGCACCGCCGAGCATCAGCAGGCTGCCGAGCGAGCCGAACGGGGTGTCGGCACGGGCGGCGAACGCATCTACGCCGAGCGCGCTCGTGTGAACTGTGCGCGTCAGGGACGGAATCAGCCAAGGCAGACTGAGCACTGCGAGGATTCCGAGCGTGATTGCGGTGCGCTCCAGCCGCTGGCGTGCCGTCTGCCCGACGGCAAGCGCCGCACAGGGCACGGCCACGAGCCCCGATACGCACATCGCCTCGAATCCCCCGACCGCGGCGGGAATCAGTGCCAGCGCGAGCCAGCCAGCCCAACTCCAGCGTGACCGCCACTGCCTGGTGAGCGCGACCGCCACCCAAGGCAGACCGGCATAACCAAGCAGCAGGGCCCACTGCCCGATGATCAGGCGCTCGGCCACGTACGGGTTCCACGCGAAGAGCACCCCGGCGGTCAGGCGCGCGGCGGAGGGCTCGCCCCTCATGAACTCTGCAGCGCCTGCACAGGCCAACATGAAGATCAGCAGCAGCACAAGTTTCTGCACCAGGTCGGCAGGCATCAGCTGGGCCAGCGCGGTCATGACGGCGTCGCTCGGCACGGCTCGCGGCAGCGTCCCGGTCAGGCCGAGCATGGTCGCGGTGAACTGGGGCTTCGGCACGAACACCATGTCGTAGCTCAGCAGGTAACCGGGGCCGACTCCCGGCCCCAGAGCCAGCAGACCGAGGCACAGGCCTACGAGCCCGGCGACAGCCGTCCCTCGCCCCTGCCTCATCTGCGTTCAGGCACGCTGCGCCACCCGGTAAGGTTTGCCGACATTGAGGTACTAAATCTAATGTTTGCGACAGACCAGGAAGGCCATGAGCCTGATCGCCGAGCCCCGCGAACCCGCCCCTGAACGGGTTGCGGAGCCGGTGCGGCGAGGCACTGGCCGGCGGCCCGGCGGGCTCGCCAGGTCCGTCCGGCTTGCCCGCGCCTTCCGCACCGAGCAGACCGATCCTGACGGTTATTACTCCTATCTGGCGCAGGACACCGCCAGCCAGATGGAGGAGTACACGGACTTCGCCGACCGCCTGGTACTCGACATCGGCGGTGGCGCTGGCTACTTCGCAGCCGCATTCACCCAGCGGGGGGCGCGCTGCGCGGTCCTCGAGCCAGAACGGTCTGAGTTGCTGAGCCTCGGCGCGGCTCCGACCGGTGCGATTCTCGGTGACGGCTGCCAGATACCCGTCCGCGACCACGCGATAGACGTCTGCTTCTCTTCCAACGTGCTCGAGCATGTCAAGGACCCAGCCAAGCTCGTCGACGAGATGGTGCGGGTCACGCGGCCGGGCGGGGTGATCTACTTGGCGTTCACCAACTGGTACTCGCCATGGGGCGGACATGAGATGTCGCCGTGGCACTACCTCGGCGCC
The DNA here is from genome assembly GCA_030043395.1 of Streptosporangiaceae bacterium. The sequence goes on along the minus strand of JASHXW010000300.1, from coordinate 11,296 downwards.
GGGTACGCTGAGCGCCGCTACGTTCGCAGACACGGCCAGCCGCCAAAGAACCGCCCAGGAGCCGGACTTTACCCGGTGCACATCGGGCCAGTCCTGAGGCAGTTGCGTTCGCGCACTGATATCCAGGTCATCGACGCACTGCCCCGCTACTACCCTCGCTGGTCGCGAGTTGTGCTGCGCGTAAGTGGACTCCGCGAGATAGTGACGTGGAACCTGCTGACGATCCTGCGACGCCTGCCGTGACCGGGCCTGTCGGCAATGAGCAGACCTCCAGGCCGTTCAGTATTGTCGACGAACTGTGCACGTACCACGATGCCCCGGCCGAGCCGAACAACGTGCACCTCGAGGTGCTGCTGTCCGGGCACCTGGATGCCGCGCTCCTGGGTGCGGCCACAGGTGCCGCTTTGGCTAGTCCCCAGCACGCAAACGTCCGGCGCGCGGCCCGCGGGCGCATGGCCCGCCGATTTCTCTGGGAATTCCCTGCCGAGCCTGACGTCGATCCTGTATCGCTCACGTCCTGGACCGGCAAGGCTGACCTGGACCGCGAGCGAGAGCGTTTCCTGTCCTGCGCTCCCCCGCTTGACGCCGCGCCACCGTTCAGGCTGCTGCTGGCGACCGGGCCAGCGGGCGACTGCCTCATCCTGAACGCTCACCACGCGGCCTTCGACGGCCTTGGCTGCCTGAGCCTGCTGGGGTCGATAGCGCAGCGCTACTCGGCCATGGCGCCGGCATCCGCATCAACGGCGTCTTCGGGTAGGCCGGACTCAGCTGCCGGAGACGTCCCCGACCCGGCCGCGGCTCCGGACAACCCAGTGCCACCGTCCTTGGCGCCCAGTCGGCTCCACGGAGCCGCCACCAGGATCGCGCCTGATCCCGGTCACGGGAATCTCGACGGCTACGGCTATCTCCTGATGCCGACCATTGAGGTCGCGGTACTCGACACAGCCAGGTCACGCTATGGCGCGACGGTGAACGACCTGCTCCTCAGCGCGCTGGCCATGGCGATCGCGCGGTGGAACTCCGCGCACGGACGACCGGCCGGTGCTATCCGAATCACCATGCCGATCAGTGACTCCCTCTCACCGGCTGCCTTGGTAGGCAACCGGTCGAGGCTAGCCGCGATCACCGTCGTTGCGGCCGACCAAGGCGGCGCTGACCTGGCTCGCCAGGTGGTGAGCCAAACCCGGCTCGCCAAGGCAAGCCCAGGACCTCAGGTCACTGCCGTGTCCCGCGCGCTGACCGCGCCAGCACTGCCCGTTGCGGCAAAGCGCTGGCTGCTGCGCTCTTCGCTCAAGGCAGCCGGGCGCCTAGTCGTCGATACCTCGCTCGTCACCAATCTCGGCCATCTTGCTGCCCCGCCACGCTTCGAATCGGTGATTGCGACGCGCATGGCGTTCTCAACGTCGGCGCACATGCCAAGAGGGCTATCAGTCGGGGCGATCGCCCTGGATCGCATCCTGCATCTCTGCTTCCGCTATCGCAAGGCGCTGTTCAGCGAGAACGCCGCCCAGCAGTTCGCAGGGTACTTCTCAGTTGCGCTCAACGAGCTGACTACCCTGTGACGGGCTCGGCGGGGTAGGGGAATCTGTCGTAGGAGACCACCAGGTTGCCGATCGCAAACCCGCTGATGCACACATTCGGGCCGCCAGATATCAGCTCGGCGCTGATCGATCGGCCGCTTCCGGGCACGGTGACATAGAAGTTGTGCCGGCCAGCAGGCAGCTGCAGGTCATGAGTCCGGTGACCGAACGTGACTGCCAGTTCGGACGCCGGACCGGTATAGGACAGCTCCAGTACCCATGGCCAGTTGTACATGGGCGTACTACCAGGAATTGGCATGCGCAGCGAGGTGTAGCCGACCTTCCAGCAGCCGCCGGCGGACTTCGGCGGGCTGGCAGCCCGGCCAGCGATGGCGGTATAGGCAAGCCTGCCTGCCGGATCGAACATGAGCAGCTGTGGCATCACCCCGTACGGCGCGTTAACCCACGCGAGGTGCGCGTTCGGCAGCGCCTTTATGAGCGGCCCGATGAGCTGCTCCATATAGCTGTAGCGACCGAAATAGTACGGGTTCTCGATGTTGGGGTTAGTCCGCGTATTGAGGATGACAGCCCCGCTTGGCGCGGCGGCGATGGCCGCACGAGCCGTCGCGATGTAGGAACGGGCTACCGATCCACTGGTGTCAGATCGATAGGTGAGCGTGGACCACAGCGAGCTGGCCAGGAAGACCACGATGACGGCGGTGGTGGCTGCAAGGCGAGCTGACCGTGGCGGATGGCCGCGATAGACGTTCTCCTCGCCGACGACAGGCCAGAAGGCAGCCCCCACGCAGACGGCGAATACCGGCGCGGAATCGGCCAGGTAGTGCAGGTCCGCGCCTATGACCTGCGGGTCGCCGAAGCCAAGGCGCCCGGCGACGAGCGGCACGACTGCGCTCAGGAAGACCCACCCGGCCAGGACCAGCCACGCCCGGTATGCCCTGCGTCGATACCAAATGCTTGTTCCGACAACGAAGGCAGCGACGATCCACGACAGGTACGTCAGCAGCGGGAGCTCGCTCGCGAAGGACAGACTGCCGATCGACATCCACCGCCACGGCCCGCCGAGCGTAGCCGGTATGAGGCTGACGCGGACAAGGGTGGAGACAAATGACAGCACGTTGGTAAACGGGCCCGGCTTGACGAGTTCCTGTCCTGAACTGGGCAGCAGCGTGAAAAACATCAGCGTGTACCCCAGCAGCAGAGCGCCGTACAAGATCCACGCCCGCCAGTACTTGCGCACGGCATCCACAAGTGACTGCCACCACTGGCCCGGTACGAAGAAGGCCGAGGTCAGAGCGAGAAGCAGGAGCGGCAGCAGGATCGCCACCTCATCGAATGCAGCGCCGACCACGATCCACGCTGCCGCCACGACAGCGTGTCGGTACCGACCGCCCCTCAAGTAGACAACGTGCGCATTTAGCGCCATCGCGATCACGAGCTGGGTGGGAACCCACTGGAAGGTAGTCGACCAAAAGCTCAACCCAGGCACGAGAATCGGCGTGAACATGTACAGCACCAGCGGGATAAGAACCTCTGGTCGGTTTCCGAACATCGTCCGCAGCGCCCGGAGCATGGCAATGCTGGCCAGCGCTAGGACCGTGAGCGTCACTGTCGACGTCAGCACCCAGTCGTAGAGCGAAAATCGAGCCAGAACCCAGACGTACGCCATGCTCCCCGGCATCAGGTGGCCGTTGTACACGCGCATGAGATAGTGCCAGCTCAGCCGGCTGTCCAGGGCACGGTCGAAGAACGCGAAGTCGTCTTGCCGAAAGTAAGAGGTGGCTAGGACAGCACCCTTCAGCCACAGTTGCAAGGCGATGAGCGCCAGAGCCGCCAGCGTTACCCAGTGGGCCTTGAACCACTCCACCACCTCGCGGGATGCCGACTCTGACGACAGAGCCTCGGCCTCCTCGACGTGCGTCATCGCATTCCCTCCAGCACAACTGCTGAAAGTATGGCAGAAAGCGCACAAAGCACGTGACCAAGTGTCACGGCTCGGCTTGCCGCGCGCGAACCTCCTGACCTCTCGCTAACCCGCCAGTTCGGCCGCTAGCACGGCGCCTAGCTCCCAGCAGGCCTCGAGGTCCGCTTTGCTCGGTGGCCCGCCGGTGACGCAGACGGCAGGCCGCACCGCCACCCACTTCAGGCCTGCCGTGATCGACTCGACGGCCCGCACGGCCCCCGTCGTGTCGCTCGCGCCATGCACGTACAGCCCGTACGGCCGCTTCACGGTCGCCTCGAGGCATGGGTAGTAGATGCCGTCGAAGAAGTGCTTGAGAGCGCCCGACATATATCCGATGTTGGCTGGGGTGCCGAGCAAGTAGCCGTCAGCCTCGAGTACGTCGACCGGGCTCGCGGTCAGGGCCGGCACCACGACCACTTCGACGCCCTCGACCTCGTCGGTGCGGGCACCGCTGAGCACCGACTCCAGCATCGACTGCAGCGACGGCGATGGCGTGTGGTGTACGACAAGCAGACGCGCCATGAGCCCGCAGCATAACCGCAGAGAATGCGAGCAGCCTTCGTTTGCCCCTGACACCTTGCCACCTCGCACGGCCAGGTTTTAGACTGAACATTCAGTCAACTCCGTTGGGAGCTCAGTCATGGCCGACAGACAGGCCTCGCAAGAAGAAAGAACAGCATCCTCCGCACCAGTAGCGCCGTCAGGGCAGGTCACAGTGACTGACCAGCAGCGGCGGCCGGCCACCCCGGCGGGGCCAACCCGGCCAGTAACTCCGCGCGGTGCATCCCGGCCAGCGACCCGGCCCACTCTCGACCAGGTCATCGCCGAGCAGAAGCAGATCTTCATCCGCCGCCAGCCCGAGTCATCGCGGCTAGCCGCCGAGGCCAAGCAAGCCCTGGCCGGCGGGGTGACCTCAAGCTGGCAGATCTCCCGTCCCCAGCCTGTCTGGCTCAGTCACGGCAGTGGCTCGAAGCTCTACGACGTCGACGGCAACGAGTACGTCGACATGCACGGTGGTTACGGCGTCTCACTCGCCGGGCACGCCCACCCGGCCATCGTCGCCGCGGTACAGCGCCAGGTGGCTCGCGGCACCCACTTCGCCCAGCCGACACGTGACGCGCTGGTCGTGGCGCAGGAACTCACCAGGCGCTTCGGGCTGCCCTTGTGGCGGTTCGCCAACTCCGGCACCGAAGCCACGATGGACGCCGTTCACCTCATGCGGGCGATCACCGGCCGCGACCTGGTCATCAAGATCGAGGGCTGCTACCACGGCCACCATGACTCGGTTCAGGTCTCGGTCTACCCCGATCCGGAGGACATGGGCCCGGCAGACCGCCCGGCCAGCGTCCCGTCAAGCTCGGGCATACCTGCGGCCCTTACCGACCTGACGATCATCGTCGGCTTCAACGACCTGGCCGCCGTCGAGCGGGTGCTGACTGAGTACCAGGGTCAGGTCGCCGGGATGATCCTCGAGCCGATCATGATGAACGCTGGCATCATCCTGCCGCTCCCCGGTTACCTGGCCGGGCTGAAGGACCTGCTGCACGCACACGGGGCCCTGCTGGCGTTCGACGAGGTCAAGACGGGCCTGACCGCCGGACCGTCCGGAGCGGTCGGGGTTACCGGAGTCACGCCGGACATCATCTGCCTGGCGAAGGCGATCGGCGGCGGGATCTCCGTTGCGGCTATCGGTGGCACTAGCGAAGTGATGCAGCACGTAGCCGATGGCGACTATGAGATGGTCGGAACCTTCAACGGCAACCCGCTCGCGATGGCAGCGACCAGGGCGATGCTGACGGAGGTCGTGACACCGGAGGCGTACGAGCGGATCGAGGCGCTGCGCAGGCTCGCGGTCGACGGCGTGACGACGGCGATCTCGCGGTACGGCCTGGAAGCCAGCGTCGTCTCGGTCGGAGCCAAGGGCTGCATCGTGTTCAGCCCTGAGCCGGCTAAGGACTTCCGTGAGTTCCTCGCGATCAACGACTCCTACAGCCACGCCCACTGGCTGTTCCAGCACAACGGTGGTGTCTTCCTGCCGCCGTGGGGCAAGTCCGAGCAGTGGCTAATCTCAGTCCAGCACGACGAGAGTGATATAGAGCGATTTAACCGTAATATTATGACGTTTGCTTCGCACATTGCCTGACCGCGAAAGCTGCTAGATTCCGCTGCGTGAGCGCACGTGCACGGAACTCTAGTGGCCCCGGCGGCAGTGCCGACGTAGCAAACGAGACGGGAGGCGAAGGCTGCACCAGGACGCGAGCCGAGCGGACCAGCCAGGCTGGGACTGCCGGGCTCAGTCGACGGGTCTTCCTGGCTCGGGGCGCTGGCGCGACGATCGCGGCCAGCAGCCTCGGCTCGTTCCTTGCCGCCTGCGACTCCGGAGCCTTCGCCGCTTCCCCGCCCGGCGCACACCAGGTGCTGCCGGCGCCGAACTTCCCAGTCAGGTGGCCGATCACGGCCTCGAACCCGGCGATCGCGTCTGGCCTGCGGCCAGAGCGGAACGCCACGCTCAAGGTCTACTGCGTGGCCGGCAAGGTGAACCCGCAGTGCCTATCCGACTTCGGCAAGGCGTACAAGTGCCAGGTCGAGCTGACGACGTTCGAGACATTCGAGCATGCCTGGGCGGCGCTGATCCGAGGGCGCAGGTTCGACGTCCTGATGGGCCTGCCCACCTACATGGTGGGACGGATGGTCTGGAAGGACCTGATCCAGCCGCTGAACCACAGCTACATCCGCAACATCTCCAAGGCCTGGCCGATCTTCACCAACCCCTACTACGACAGCGGCTGGCGGTACACGGTCCCCTACACGGTGTTCACGACCGGGATCGCCTGGCGCAAGGACCTGGTGGATCTCGACCCGTTCTCGCTGGTGACCGGCTGGAACTTTCCCTGGGACGTCGCAGCCACGACGAGCAAGGCCGGCAAGGCCAGCAAGACGGGCGAGGTCAGCAAGACGGGCAAGGCCAGCATCGGCCTGCTGAACGACTACCGCTCCTCGATCGGCCTGGCGCTGCTGAAGAACTTCATCACGGACCTGAGCACCACCAACCCGCTCCAGATCGACACCGCGCAGTCCTCCCTGCTCGACCTGCAGCGACTCGCCGACGTCCGGATCGACAACAACACCAGCAGCGATATCGCGACCGGCCGGACGCACATCCACCTTGCCTGGTCTGGGCAGGTCGCGGCCGCGGCTCGCTACTTGCCCAAGGGCGTGTCCGACGATGTTCTCGGCTACTGGTTCCCGCCAGACGGCAAGGGTCCGGTCAGCAACGACACCAATACCGTGCTGCACGGCGCCAGGAACCCGGTGCTCGCGCACCTGTTCCTCAACTTCATGCTCGACGGCCGCAACGCCCTGATCAATACTTCCCGCATCGGCTACACTCAGCCGCTCAAGATCGTCACGCCCGGTCGGCTGGTCTACGAGGGCGTCATGCCTCGCAGCCTGGTCACCACGGTCGTGCTTCCCACCTACGTCGACCACGGGATCAAGGAACTGCAGCTACCAGTAGCGGGCAATGCGCTGTGGGTCCAGGCGTGGTCGACGGTGACCCGCCACTATTTGTAATCAGAAAGACCTTGTCACTGCTCGCCCGCAGGAGTAGGCAAGAGTAATTGAATGTTCGTTCAGCCATCGGTGTGACGTTATGGCGCTTTCAGCGCACCTCGGAGCGAACCGGCTGGGCACGGACTGCATGAAGGATGGCAAACATGCACCCGAAGGAAGGCTGGCGGAACGGGAAACCGCCGATCCCCGGAGTATCCCTGCCTGCGAAGTCGCAGCTCTCCCGCCGCGCGTTCCTCGGCCGTAGCGCCGGCGCAGGCGCCGGAGCGCTGCTTGCGGCCGGCGGAGCTAGCTCCCTGCTGTCCGCGTGCAGCGACGCGCTCTCGGCCAACATCCACGGCAAGCCGCTGCCGCTGGCACGGCCGTACCGGCCGGTGACCTGGCCGATCTACAAGGACAACCAGGCAATCAAGAGCGGCCTGAAGCCCGAGCGGGGAGCCACGCTCAAGATCTACAACTGGGTCGCCTACGTCAACCAGAAGTGCCTGGACGAGTTCGGCAAGAAGTATGACTGCACCGTCGAGGTCACCACGTTCAACACGATGACCGAGGCGCTGGCCACGCTAAGCAGCGGCCAGGTCAACTTCGACTTGTTCATGGGCGTGACCGCTGACGTGATCGGCAAGGCCGTCCAGGCCCAGCTCATCCAGCCGCTGAACCATGACTACATCCCCAACATCGACCAGACGTGGGCGGATTACCGCAACCCGTTCTACGACCAGCACTGGCAGTACACAGTGCCGTACACGGTCTACACGACAGGGATCTCGTGGCGTAAGGACTACATCCACGACAGCCCCGCATCCTGGCCGAACGGCTATGCCTTCCCCTGGCAGGGCCAGTACTCGGGCAAGGTCGCGATCCTGGACGACTACCGCGAGTCGCCGACCTTGGCGCTGATGAAGCACGGCATCTACGACGTCAACACCACCGACCCGGCGCAGATCCTGCTGGCCAGGAACTCGCTGCTCAACCTGGCCAAGCTCACCAACGTGCACATCGACAACAACGACTACACCGAGATCCCCTCCGGGCAGGTGTGGATCCATCACGCCTGGTCCGGGGACATGGCGGCGTCGTGGCAGTACCTGCCCAAGGGCGTGTCAGCTGACGTGATCGGCTACTGGTTCCCGGCGGACGGCAAGGGGCCAGTTGCCAACGACACCAACACGGTCCTGAGGGGCGCTCAGAACCCGGTGCTCGCGCACCTGTTCCTGAATTACATGCTCGACCTGCCGCATGCGATCACGAACATCGCCTACAACGGGTACATGCAGCCCATCTACGGCGTCACGCCGGAGCGGCTGGAGAGCGACGGGATCCTGCCGAAGGCGCTGCTGTCGACCGTGGTGCTGCCGGACATGTTCAAGCACGGCCTGTGGGAGCTCCAGCTGCCGGTCGAGGCGGACCTGGCCTGGCAGCGAGCCTGGCAAATCGTGAGCCTCGGGATCTGAGGGGGTCGACCGATGTCGTATCACCACGTAGTGCTGACCGGCAGCGAGCCGGAGACGACCGACCGCGGGCGCAGCACTGCTGGCCGGGAACGCAAGCGCCAGGACAAGCCACAGCACAACAAGATCTTCTTCATCCTGCTCGCCGCGCCCGGCATGATCTGGCTGACGCTGCTGTTCCTGGTGCCGTTCTACGACGTGATCGCGATCGCAGGCGGCCGCCTGGACTTCCTGAAGGAGACGGCGGTCGCCGTCTACAACCCGCTGGAGTGGTCGCACGCGTACCTGGTCATCACCTGGAACGACATCTTCGGCAAGGGCGCGGTCGATCTCGGCGTCATGTGGAACACGCTCTGGTACACCGCGGTCGCCTCGTTGCTGTGCCTGCTGATCGGCTACCCCGCTGCCTACTTCGTCGCGCGGTTCGCCGGCCGCCGCAAGGCGCTGTTCCTGGTCCTGCTGATCGCCCCGTTCTGGATCAGCTACATGATGCGGATGCTGGCCTGGATCGACCTGCTGCAGACCAACGGCTACGTCAACAAGGCGCTCAGCCTGGTCGGCCTGCCCGGCGGAACGAACTGGCTCGGCGGGCACTCGTTCACCGTGATCCTCGGGCTGGTCTACGGCTACATCCCGTACCTGATCCTGGTGTTGTACGCCGGGCTTGACCGGATCGACGGGGCCCTGCTCGAGGCAGGGCGCGATCTGGGCCTGGGCAGGATCGGCACGTTCGTCAAGGTGACCCTGCCCCTGTCCCGGCAGCCAATCCTGACCGGGCTGCTGATCACGGTCCTTCCGATGCTCGGCGACTACTTCACCAACACGCTGTTGTCCGGCACCCGGAGCACGGCGATGATCGGCAACGTCATCGACCAGCAGCTCTACGCCAACGGCTTCGAAGGCGAGGGCGCCGTGCTGTCACTGATCCTGCTCGTCATCCTCGTGGCCCCGATGCTGTATTACGTCCGAGCGACGGCCAAGTCGGCCAGGGAGGCGTCATGACCACGGCAGCCACCACGACTACCACCGCTGCTCCCGCTACGACGGGGACCGCGGTCAGGACCCGGCGTCCCTGGTTCAAGCCGAATCCGTGGCGCCGTCCGGTCTTCCTTGAGGGCTTCACCTGGCTGTACCTGATCTGGTCCCTGGTCCCGATCGCGCTGGCCGTGCTGTTCTCGTTCAACAACGGCAAGTCCCAGGCCGTGTGGCAGGGCTTCTCCTGGCGCTGGTACTTCACCGACCCGGTCAACTCGGTGGCGCACAGCACCGTCCTGCAGCTCGCCCTCATCCAGACGCTCAGGCTGTCCGCCTACACCACGCTGATCGCGGTCCCGCTTGGCGTCACGTTCGCCCTCGGGATCCACCGCTGGCGGACCAAGACCTCGGCGTCCTTCACGTTCGTGATGCTGCTGTCGTTCGTGATCCCAGAGCTGATCTTCGGCGTCGCGATGTTCTTCGTGTTCACCACCCTGTTCAAGCCCATCGGGCTTGGCACGCTGGCCGAGACACTCGCCCTAGTCACGTGGAACGTCTCCTGGCCCGCGATCATCGTCCAGGCCAGGCTCGCCACCATCGGCAACTCCTATTCCGAGGCCGCCGCCGACCTGGGCTGCACGCCGATCCAGACGATCCGCCGCGTCATGCTGCCGCTGCTCAGCCCGGCGATCGTCGCCAGCGCGGTACTGGTCTTCTCCACCGTCATCGACGACTTCGTCATCGTGGACCTGCTTAAGACCACCGCGGCGAACACCCCGATGTCGGTCTACATCTACAGCCAGCAGCACGGCGGTAACGGCGGCCCCGCGCTGAACGCCCTGGGCACGATCATGCTGGTCGCGTCGTTCATCATCGCGATCGGCGGTTACTTCGTCTACCGCGCCATGACCCGCGGCGAGCGCGGCACCTCCACCGACGCCCTTGCGACGATCGGCGGCATCTGACGTGACGCAGGCAGCTGGCGTGCCAGGCAACGACAAGCCAGAGAACGACAAGCCAGAGGACGACCAGCCAGAGAACGACAAGCCAGGCAGCGATGAGCCCGCGACGAGATCAGGTGGCGCCAGGCTGCCGGCCAGGGCGCGCGTCGTCATCGTCGGCGGTGGCGTCACCGGCTGCAGCATCGCCTACCACCTGGCACACCTGGGCTGGACCGATACTGTCCTGCTCGAGCAGAACAGGCTCACGGCCGGAACCACCTGGCATGCCGCCGGCCTGATCACCTCGGCGGGCATGACCGACGAGACCGCGCTGTTCTTCAGCAGGTACTCGCGCGACCTGTACTCGCGGCTGGAAGCAGAGACCGGGCACTCGACCGGGTTCCGCGCGGTCGGTCACATCTCGCTGGCCACCACGCCCCAGCGCCAGCGCGCCCTGCGCCGCGAAGCGCAATGGATGCACGGCTTCGGCGTCGAGGACACCGAGATCTCCGCCCGTGAACTCGCCGACATGTGGCCATTGGCCAGGACCGACGACGTGTTGTCGGCCTTCTACGTCGCCGACGAAGGCCGGGCAGACCCGGTCGGCGTCGCTACCTCGCTGGCCAAGGGTGCCCGGCAGCTCGGCGCGACCGTGATCGAGGCCGTCGCGGCAACCGGGGTGAAGACGCGCGACGGCCGGGTGACCGCGGTCCTGACCGAGCAGGGCGAGATCGAGACCGACGTAGTGGTCAACGCCGCCGGGATGTGGGCGCGCCAGTTCGGGGCCCTGGCCGGGGTACACGTGCCGCTGCAAGCGGCGGAGCACTACTACCTGCTGACCGACACGGTGCCTGGCAT
>JASHXW010000299.1 GCA_030043395.1 Streptosporangiaceae bacterium | reverse complement strand
TGAGCGCGGAGTTCCGCCGCAGGTAGACCAGGTCATGCTAGTCAGCCGGCTGGCAGCTTGCTCGTCCACCGGTAGCTGTAGACCGAGTAGAGCAGGCGCGTTCCGGGAGCGAGCCCGTCCAGCTCCCTGGTGGTGACGGTCTCGCTGGCCAGCAGGTACCCGGTCGCGGGGTCGACGATGACCACCGCGAGCCCAGCGTCACTGCCCAGGCCGAAGACCGGGCCGATGGGCCGGTCGTCGGCGGGCCCGGTCACCGCGCGGCGCATGCCCTCTTTGACCGCCGGGACATCCAGCCAGAGCGCGGTGCCGGTGCGTCCATCCGGGCCCCGCAGGCCGGCTCGCATTCGCATTCCCGGAATGCCGGCCAGCACCTGGTAGGCCGCTGCTCGGACCGCGGGACGCACCGGAGCCTGCATGATCGCGATGGCGTCGTTCATGAGCTGCCCGGCCGCCATCTGCGCGTACGTGCGGCCGGTGAGCCGCTCGAGGAGCCTCATAGCGCGATTACCGGGCCTGGGAATGACCGACAGCAGCACCGAACGCAGCCGCGCCGGGCTCGCTGGTAGTGCCGCGTAGCTGCCCCACCGCTCGGAGATCGGCCCCTTTCCGCCAGCCGGCAGGTGAACTACCGGGCCACGCCCGGCTGACACGTACTGGTTCGCGTACCACGCCTTCCACCGGGTGGGCGAGCCATCCTTGCGCCACTTCGCGGCGTCGGCCTTGCTGGCGGGGGCGGCGCCGAGGTCCTGGCTGAATCCCCATGCGAAACGAGTGCCGTCCAGGCCAAGGCACCGGTCCTGCCTGGAGGTCGTCACGATCGAGTACTGAAAGCCGGGCGGCGCTGACGTACCCGGAATCCGCAGAGACGAGCTCCAGGGCGGTGTCAGCAGCGTGTCCGCCGGCCCTACGAACTGCAGGCTGCCGTCCGTCTCGTTGGTGCACCAGTACCGGCCAGCCGGCTCGCTGAGCACCCGGCTTGCCATGGAGAGCAGGAACGCGTGCGCGGGCTGGCCGGCGGCCAGGCCAGAGATCCCTGAGTGACCGGGGCTGGTGCGGCCAGGATCCGTGCCACGTCCGGCAGTGCCGCCTGCGCTGTTCCCGCCGGTCCCTGGCACGAGCATGACGACGGCAAGGGCGGCGGCTGCGGCCAGGGCCGCCGAGGCTAGGACTAGGCGGGCCCTCGGGCCGACGGGCAGGCGACTCTGGCGCCGAGCGCCTGCCAGAGAACGCGTAGAGCTGGGGACCTGCCCGTTTGCCGCACGATCGGCGGCCGCCGCACTCATCACGGTGGCCATGAGGCTCGCCCGCGCGGCGGCCGCTACGTCCGGCGAGGCCGGCGGCGCAGCAGCCAGCAGGTCCCTGACCAGTCCAAGTTCATCTCGCACGCTGCCCGGCGATCTCGCTTCGTCGTTCACTGGGGTCACTCCTTCTGGTAATCGGCCGGGTTGGCGCCAAGTGACTCGCGCAGGCGCCTGCGCGCGCGGCTCAGCCGCGAGCACACCGTTCCGTAGGGGATGCCAAGTGACTGCGCGACCTCGGCGTAGCCGAGGTCGGCTAGGGCGATAAGCAGCAAGACGTCCCGGTCGCCGTCGTCGAGCTCGGCTAGCGCCGCGGCGAGCGCTGGCCTGGCGGCCCATGCGCTGACGCGCTCGGTCACGCTGTCCTCGTCGCTGTGCGCGGTGGAGCCTGCATCCGCTCGCGCCAAGGCCCGGTACCTGCGCAGTTCTTGCCTGCGGTGCGTGCCAAGCAGGTTCGTCGCGATGCCGAGGAGCCACGGCCTGGCGCACTCCCTGGCCAGGTCGTAGCGCTGCCGCTGGGCGAAGGCGACGAGGAATACCTCCGCTGCGAGGTCGTCGGCGATCTTGGTGCCCGCTCGCCTCGCCAGGTACTGGTGTACCTGCGCGAAGTACCGCTCGAAGACGATCGAGAACCGCTCAGGCTCGGCCCATGACTGCCCGATCACCGTGGCATCGCCCGGCCGGGCCTGACCAGGCATGCCGTCCGCCCCGGCGTCACTCGCGTGCTTGGCTGTCACGGTCAACGGGCACGTCCCTCGCATGGTGGCTGGCTCACCTTGTTCTTAGCCGATGTCGCCTGTCCCCTTCTCGGGATCGCGCCGGCCTTGCCGATGGCCATATCGGTTCGACCCCGATCGCATCGCACCGGTAGCCTCTGGCAGATGAGCGAGGAGGAGTTCACCGGTGACGTACCGGAGCAGATGCGGGTCAGGCTCGCCAAGGTCGAGCGCCTGAAAGCGGCGGGCGTCGATCCGTATCCCGTGGGCTATCCGCGCACCGATGCCATCGCCGACGTCAGGGCCCGCCATGAGGGGCTGGCCGCTGACCTGGCAACCGGCGAGATCGTCGGCGTGACCGGCAGGGTCATGCTGTACCGGACCGGCGGCAAGCTCTGCTTCGCGACGATCAAGGACGGCACGGGCGAGATCCAGGTGATGATCTCTCGCGACCGGGTGGGCGAGGAGGCTCTTGCCGCCTGGAAGTCAGATGTCGACCTCGGCGACCACGTGGGCGTCACCGGCGAGGTGATCACGTCACGCAGCGGCGAGCTGTCCGTGCTCGCCGACTCCTTCGCGATCACAGCCAAGGCGCTGCGTCCGCTGCCAGACAAGCACGCCGGCCTCACCGATCCCGAGTCGCGGGTGCGAATGCGTTACCTCGACCTGATCGTGAATCCGGTAGCGCGCCAGATGGCGGAGCTGCGCGCTTGCGTGACCAGGGCGATCCGCGAGGAACTGCACGCGCAGGGCTACGTCGAGGCCGAGACGCCGATGCTGCAGACGCTGCACGGCGGCGCGAATGCCCGGCCGTTCGTGACCCACATCAACGCCTACGACATCGACCTGTACCTGCGGATCGCGCTCGAGCTTTACCTTAAGCGCCTTGTCGTGGGCGGCTTGGAGAAGGTCTACGAGCTAGGCAGGAACTTCCGTAACGAGGGCGCCGATGCCACGCACAACCCCGAGTTCACCATGCTCGAGGCATACCAGGCATACGGTGACTACACCACGATCGCGGCGCTGACCAGGTCACTCATCCTGAGCGCTGCCGGGGCCGGCATCTCCGGCACCATCGTGCGGCGGCCGGATGGCTCCGAGCACGACATCGGCGTCGAGTGGGCGTTCGTAGGCGTGCACGAGGCCATTTCCAGCGCGCTGGGCGAGGAAGTGACGCCTGACACGCCCGCCGACCAGCTCCGCAAGCTGGCCGGCCAGGCGGACATCGCCATCGAGCCTTCGTGGAACGCGGGCCAGATCGTGCTCGAGCTCTACGAGCACCTAGTCGAGGCACGCACGGTGTTGCCGACCTTCTACCGGGACTTCCCCGTCGAGGTATCGCCGCTGACCAGGGCGCACCGGACCGATCCGAGGCTCGCGGAGCGGTGGGACCTGGTGGCGTTCGGCGCGGAGATCGGGACCGGCTACTCAGAGCTGGTCGATCCGCTCGAGCAGCGCGCGAGGCTGGCAGCCCAGTCGCTGCTCGCGGCTGGCGGTGATCCTGACGCCATGCAACTCGACGAGGACTTCCTGCGCGCCCTGGAGTACGGCATGCCGCCAAGCGGAGGCATGGGCATGGGCATCGACCGGGTGCTGATCATGCTAACTGGATCGTCGATCAGGGAGACGATCCTGTTCCCGATCGTGCGGCCGAGTTAGCAGACTTCGGCTACTCAACAGGCAAAAAGTGCTCAGCTGCGCCGATTCGGCATTGTAGAACGCGTTGTATGTTTGGTTTGAATTACGAGTCAAAGCGTGCCGTAAACACGGCTCGGCTGCCCCAGAGGCCTCGGGCAAGCCCTGCGGATTACGTGATGTGGGCGTGCCAGAAGCTTAGCCGTCAGCGGTGCGGATTACGTGCTGCCCGCTTGCGTGCAACCGATTACATCGCCAAATCCGGCCGACTGCGCTTGCTCATCTGACGGCATGGGCTGTCTCCATCCGCCGGCTCTAGTTGCGCAACTGGCTGACATCAGTGGTGCAGGGAGAATGCTTCGCGCATGGGCGAGCGGTTTGACCGATACTGAATCGTGCGGTATTCCGCATCATGAAACGGTCAGCAGGCTTGGAGCTTCTTCTCTGGCATTAGCCAGCGACGTTTGCCCGCTCGAATTGCCGCGGCCTGGCGCCCCGCGCCTGCGTTCGCAGGACGGTCCCGGGCATGTCAATCACGTGCCAGAGTACATCCGGAGCTGCCGGATTGGCGCGCTGCGCTCGCCACGAGCCTGTCCGTTGCCAGTGCCCGGCCTGACGTAAGCTGGATGCCAGCGAGGGTGGCCGCTGACCTGGTAACAGGGCCATGGCGCCCGTCCTGGGCCTGCTCGCTGGCCCGGACCACGCCTGACCTGCGGCTAGTCAGCCCGCCCCGGAAGCTACTGAGCTAGCGGTTCTTGCCGCGGCGATGGTTCTCGTGGTCCCGAAGAAGCGCAGTCAGGAGGCGAGCGATGCTAAACGACGTGTACGCATTGACTCCTCCGTTTTTGATGTGCGCCGCGTTCCTGATCGGCGTCGGGGCTTTCCTGAGGCACGAGATGCGTCGCGCTAAGAACTCCAACGATGATGATGACGCCGAGGTTTCCGGTTCTGTCTTGCCGAACGACAACAGCGAGAATCCGGCATCCGCGAGTGCGAAGGCGCGCGCTGTTCGCGACGGAAGCGACGACTCAACCGGACTGGACGCCTGATTACCGGCTGAAGGCAGAGGATCACCAGCAGTTTTCGAACCTGCTCTGCAGTTCGCCGAAGAACTGTTCCCGGGAATCGGGTTCAGCAAATTATCGCCAGACCACTTGCGGCTATAGGTTATGCTGCTTAATAGTCTGTAGTAACGGAAAGGTCTAGCAGCATGGCCCAGAGGACCGTAGTGACTGTAGTGTGCGATCTGCCTCACGATGGTGAGGTCGAAGGAACAGAGTCTGTTTCGTTCGCCTTTGATGGGAACGCTTACGAGATAGATCTGTGTGAGCCCCACAGCAAGGAACTTCGCGAGAAGATCGGGGCTTTCGCGGACCACGCGCGGAAAGCAACGGCTGGTGGTCGTCGTCGCAAGCCGAGGACTGGTCCAGGTCGTGAGCAGAGTGCTGAGATCAGGGAATGGGCGCGCGCGAAGGGCCACAAGGTCAGCGAGCGCGGTCGCATTCCGTCCCAGATTCTCGCCGAGTACCACGCGTCGCACTAAGCGCCAGCTGGCCCGTTCAAGGCTGGCGGCCCGGTAACGGCGAGCGCGCCGGTGGGGTTACCAGCCTGCGCGGCTAGCTGCAGTGCATGTCACGACGCGGCTGGCGGCACACCAGATGGTGCATATGTTGCCTTATGGTGCATATGTACTGGTGTGCCGCCAGCCGCGTTTCGCGTTCGCTAGTGGCGTACGGGGGAACAGTGTCCGCTCACCATAGGTTGGATGTGGATGAACGCCCGTCACGCGGGGAAGGTCTGAAGTGAAGCGCGGCGGTCCGCTTGAGAGCGCGGCCCGCTGCGGCTTAAGCCTTCCCCCGAGAACTGGGCTAGTGGCGGCAGGAACGGGCATCGCGGGTGATCGTTCCGATCGCATGGTGAGGAGCGACGAGAATGTTCGAGAGGTTCACCGACCGGGCGCGGAGGGTTGTGGTCCTGGCTCAAGAGGAAGCCAGGATGCTTAACCACAACTACATCGGCACCGAGCACATCCTGCTCGGCCTGATCCACGAGGGCGAGGGCGTCGCAGCCAAGGCACTCGAGTCGCTGGGAATCAGCCTGGAGGCGGTGCGGCAGCAGGTCGAGGAGATCATCGGCCAGGGACAGCAGGCCCCGTCCGGTCATATCCCGTTCACGCCGCGGGCCAAGAAGGTA
>JASHXW010000006.1 GCA_030043395.1 Streptosporangiaceae bacterium | reverse complement strand
AGGCGTCGCAGGCGCGGCCGCCGTGCCCGGAGCTCGTACTCTGGCTCGGGTCCTGCCGGACGCGCAGACTGCCAAGGTCCCGAAAGGATTCAGGGCGAACTCCATTTCCTGGATCTCGCCGGAGCGCGGCTGGGTGCTCGGCAGCGTTGCCTGCTCGTCACCAGACTCGGGCCCCTCTTCCGGGCCGGGCTGCGCCGACGTGGTCGGCACGTCGAACGGAGGCAAGACCTGGAGCCTGACCGGAGCAGTCAAGACGTATCTCATTGGGGGTACTGCCACGCAGGGAGTCAGCGAGATCCGCTTCGCCAACTCTCAGGTGGGCTGGGCGTACGGGCCCGACCTTTACCGCACCACCAACGGCGGGCGGACCTGGAAGAAAGTCGCCATGCCAGCGACAGGCAAGCAGGTGGTCAGCCTGGCCGCCAGCGCCAGCAGCGTCTACGCGGCAGTCTCACCGTGCGCGTACCACTCCGCGGCTGGAGATTGCAATCAGAAGGGTTACACCTTCTGGCGGACGGCAACGCTCACCGGTGCCTGGATCCGGATTCCGGTGGACGGGGCGCTCCCGGCCGGGATGTTTGACAACGGTGCTGACGTCGCGGTCCATGGCAAGACGGTCTACGCCCTCAGGTCGGCTACGAACAACCTCGGCACTGTCCTTGAGAACAAGTTCTATGCCAGCACGAATGGCATCAAGTTCGCCGCCCGGCATGACCCGTGCGTCGGCCTGGGGCTAACCCAGGCAGTCGCGACTTCAAGCAGCGATGTCGCCCTTCTCTGCGCGAACGCCATCGGCATGGGGCAGACGGAAAAGGCCGTCTATCTCTCGAAGAATGCCGGGAAGAGCGACACGTCAGCTGGCGATCCGCCTCCAGGCGGAGACTATCCGCAGCTGGCCGCATCACCGTCAGGAAACCTGGCGGTCTCGGCCTCATTCGCGGCCTCCTACATCTTCACCGGCCACGCCGGAAAGACGAGCTGGACGCAGGTGGTCGACGAGACCGACGGCGGGCTTGGCTGGAACGACATCGTGTACGTGTCCGACCAGGAGGCGTGGATCGTCCACGAGCCGGCCCAGGACCCCTGCTCCTGTGCCGTCGGCCAGGTCTTCGTCACCCGCGATGGCGGCGCGCACTGGACGCTGGTCAGCCTGTGATCGCGGGCTTCGTTGTCAGGACGCTGACCGGCTGATTCGCAGACTGAACGGAAGGGACGCCATGACGACATCCCGAGTGCAAGATGCACGCACAGGAGCGCGCGGGCCGAGACGGCACCGAGGGGGCGCGCAAGCCCGTGCGACGGTGTGCGCCCGACGCATCGGGCTAGTGCCGCTCGCGATCACGGCGTCGGTCATGGCGTTCCTTACCGTTCCTGCCGCGTCCCCAGGACTTGCTGCTCCGCTTCCGGCGAACTCCCCGGGCGTCACGTATTACGCGGTCGGTAAGCCGATCTGCAAGCCGCCGAAGCCCGGACACTACTCCTGCTTCGCCATCCGCAGGGTCGAGGTGAAGAAGGGCACGCCAGGCGCGAGGCCGTACCGGGTCGCCGCCGGGGCTTCGGCGAGCGCCGCGACATCCGGGCCGGATGCCACGATCGGGCCGGCGGGCGGGCTCACGCCGTTCGATCTCGCGTCAGCGTACGGATTCAACGCGAAGGCCCCGGCGAAGGGCCAGACGGTCGCGATCATCGACGCGTTCAACGACCCGAAGATCAACACCGACCTCCAGGTCTTTGACAGGCATTACGGCCTGAAGAAGTGCAGCCTGTCGAACGGCTGCCTGCGGGTGGTCAACCAGCATGGTGGCTCGGCATTGCCGGTCAATGACATCAGCGGCTGGTCCGGCGAGGAAACCCTGGACGTCGAGACCGTGCACTCGGTGTGCCAGAACTGCAAGATCGTTCTCGTCGAAGCCAACACTGCGTCGATCAGGGACTTCGACATCGCGATCGACACGGCGGTCAGGCTGAAGGCGACGGAGATCAGCAACTCCTATGGAGCGCCGGAAGGGACCCCGACCGCGGCCGAGAAGGCCGCCTATAACCATCCTGGAGTTGTCATCACCGCGTCGTCGGGTGATGACGGTTACTACGACTACGACACGTCAAGTGCGGACCAGCCGAACGCGCCCGCGGCCTTCAACACCGTGGTGGCAGTAGGCGGCACATCGCTCTATCTTGGCCAGACTGCTGTCCGTCAGTCCGAGTCGGTGTGGAACGACAATGGCGTGAAGGAGGCCTACGAAGACGCGCTCGGCCCGCTCGGCGCGGGCGGAGGAGGCTGCAGTACGGTCATTCCTGCCCCGGCCTGGCAGACCGGCCTGAGCGTGTGGCCTAGCACGGAGTGTGGCACTCATCGCCTGGTCGCCGACATCGCGGCAGATGCGGACTACCTGACCGGGCTCGACATCTATGACACCTACGTCTGCGGTTCCGCCTGCCCGGGCCCCGGCTGGCTCACCGTGGGCGGCACGTCGCTGTCATCGCCGATCATCGCGGCCATGTTCGGGCTCGCGGGCGGCGCGCACGGCGTGGCTTATCCAGCGCTGACGCTGTACGGACATCTGGGAAGCTCGTCGCTCTACGACGTCACGACCGGCGGGAACGGCTTCTGCGACGGCGAGGGCGCGGCCGAATGCGGTGACCCGAACACCTCGGGGTCCATCCTCGACTGCGACTACCCGGCTACTGGCACGACGCCGAGCCCCGGCGTGCGTGCCTGCGACGCTCTTCCCGGCTACGACGGACCCACCGGAGTCGGCACGCCGAACGGACTCGGCGCCTTTGCCAAGACCGGACCTGAAGCCGCGATCAGCGGGCCGGCGAAGGTCGCACCCGGCAGGCTCGTCCGGTGGACCGCGAAGGTCAGCGATCCATTCCCCGGCGGACACATCACGAGCTACACCTGGAACTGGGGCGACGGGACCGCGGCGGTACAGGGAACCGCTTCGGCATCACACGAGTTCTCGACCGGGGGCGTCACCCGGAGGATCACGCTGACCGTAACAGACAACTACGGCCAGACGCGGACCGTCACGTACTCAGTCGAGGTCAGCTAGCAATTGCCTGCCTACTGGTCGTCGTCTACCACGTGGACGGCCGCCTCCTCGGCGGTGGCCCCACCCCCGTCGACTCCCGCGTCCTCAGCGATGAGGTCGTCGTCAGCTACGAGGCCGTCGTCATCGTCTTCCTCTGCCTCGATCAGCCGGCCAGCCCGAGGATCGGCGCCCTGCTGCGACATGAACCTGTCGACGTCCTCGTCGGTCGCGTTCTCGTCCCAGCTCTCGTCGTCGGGCTCGTCATCCTCATCAGCAACGGTGTCCGGCTCCTCCTCGGCCAGCAGCTGATCAAGGGACTCGCCAGCTTCCTGCTCGGAGGCCGTGGAGCCGAATCTCATCGCAGCCGACCACCGCTCCGGCGTCGCCACCCCTCGGTCGAGGGGGTCGTCGCCGGGTGGGCCGTCGAGCGTGTCTGAACTGTCGAGGATCTCGTAATCCTCCAGGTCCTCGGACTCGTGACGCCTCTCCTCTGGCATGCTTCTCAGCTCCTCGACGTTGGGCTATGCCGTGCTGGCGGCTTGACCCGCAGGGACAGGCCAGAACTCGAAGCTAGCGCTCGAGCGGCGCGCGGCGGGTGCCGGCCCCTCGCGGGTTGCCGGATGAGCCGAGGGGTAGCTAGATTCTGTCGAGGCGAGGCGGCGGCCAGCCAAGTCGGCTATGTCCGGAAGCCGGTGGAGCGAAGCAGCCCCGAACCTGACGCTTGGCCGCGGCTCGCGTGAATTCCTCTTCGAACAGCGGGGTACGGCCCGGCCACTGTGGCCATGATTGCCCAGTAGTGCAGATCCGATCTAAGTGGGTGCTGATGGACGTGGACCAGGCGCGGGCTCGCCTCAACGCGGAGCGCACGGAAGTGCAGAGACTGCTCAAGGACACCGAGGAGTCCGGGCGGGAAGACCGCGAGGCCGAGGCGGAGACGGGCGACTCCGCCGATCCGGCTTCGCCGCTCACCGACGAGGGCATGGACGACGCGATCGCCGAGAGCCTGCGTGAAAGGCTTGCAGCTATCGAGCGGGCATTGAAGAGGATAGATGCCGGCACCTACGGCCTGTCCGTGCGCAGCGGCAAGCCCATTCCGGACGAGCGGCTAGAGGCCGACCCCGCAGCCGAGCTCACCATCGAAGAGGCGCGCTCCAGCTAGTAACGAGCCCAGAATCCGAGGAGGTCGCTGGTGGCTACCTACGAACTGGTTTACGGCGACGATGAGCAGGTCGTGCGGGAGACCTACGACAACATCGACTCCGTCGAGCGAGAGGATGGCTGGCTCGTGCTTTTCCGCGGACCTGAGGCGATCCTGCGCGTCCAGGAGGTCCATGTTCAGTCGTTTGAGCGCCAGGATCCTTAGAGCCAGCTCTGGCAACGACCACCGCTAGCGACCAGCCCGGGTTGTGTCCGTAGGCTGTTCGGTGTGCTGGGTCTTCCTGACAGCGTGCGGGGGTGCCTGTTCGACCTGGACGGCGTTCTCACCATGACCGCGCAGATTCATGACGCCGCGTGGAGAGAGATGTTCGACGGCTTCCTGCGCGAGCGCGCGGAGCAGGAGGGCAAGCCGTACGTTCCGTTCGACCCCGTCCGCGACTACGACGAGTACGTCGACGGCAAGCCGCGCGCCGACGGCACGCGGTCCTTCCTCGCCTCGCGGGGCATTGAGCTGCCTGAGGGCAGTCCGGATGATCCGCCGCAGGCGCAGACGGTCAACGGCCTTGGCAACCTCAAGAACGAGATCGTGCAGCGGCGAATTCATGACGACGGCGTCCAGGTCTATGAGGGCTCGGTGCGCTACGTCCAGGCGGTCAGAAGTGCCGGGTTGCCGCGTGCAGTGGTGTCATCGAGCGCCAACTGCAAGCAGGTGCTGGCGGCAGCAGGGATCGCTGACCTGTTCGACGCGCGGATCGACGGAGTCGTCGCCGAGCGCGAGCACCTGCGGGGCAAGCCTGCGCCCGACACCTACCTGGCTGGCGCCAGGGCGCTCGGACTGGCGCCAGCGCATGCAGCGGTCTTCGAGGATGCTCTAGCCGGAGTCGAAGCCGGGAACGCCGGGGGATTTGGCTGCGTGGTCGGAGTTGACCGTGTCGGCCAGGCTGCCCAGCTCGCGCAACACGGCGCTGACGTCGTCGTCTCCGACCTAGCCGAGCTGGCAGACAGGAAATGATCAAGCAGCCAACGTTCAGGGTTGAGCCTTGGTGCCTGCGGGAAACCATGCTTGACCAGGAACTGCTCGCCCAAACCGAGTCGCTGTTCGCCCTCTCCAATGGTCACCTGGGCTGGCGAGGCAACCTCGACGAAGGCGAGCCGCACGCGCTGCCGGGCAGCTACCTCAACGGCTTCTACGAGTCGCATCCTCTGCCTTACGCGGAGACCTCCTACGGCTTGCCCGACTCGGGTCAGACGCTCGTAAACGTCGTCAACGGCAAGCTGATCCGCGTCTTCGTCGACGACGAGCCCTTCGATGTCCGTTACGGGGAGTTGCGGTCGCACGAGCGCCTGCTCGACTTCCGTGCTGGAGTCCTGAACCGTGCGGCCGAGTGGGTCTCGCCGGCCGGGGCCGCGGTGCGTGTGCGCTCGACCAGGATGGTCTCGTTCACGCAGCGCGCTGTCGGCGCGATCAGCTACGAAGTAGAGCCGGTCGGTGGCCCGGCGCACATCACCATTCAGTCGGTCCTGCTCGCCAACGAGCCGCTCCCGACCGCGAGCCCTGACCCGCGCGTCGCCGCAGCCCTCGATCAGCCACTCACCAGCGAGCATTCCGAAGCACACGACGCCATCGTCGTGATGGTCTACCGAACTAACCGCAGCGGCCTGCGGATGGCGACGGCGATGGATCACCATGTCGACGGGCCAGACGGGATAGCCGTGGAGTCCCGCGTCGCCACCGACGTCGGCATCACCACCGTGGCCACCTGGCTGAAGCCCGGCCAGCGGCTGCGGGTGATCAAGCTGGTCGCCTACGGGTGGTCAAGCGAACGGTCCCTGCCCGCGATGCGGGATCAGGTCTGGGCCGCCCTGAGCTCCGCCAGGCACACTCACTGGGACGGCCTGCTCGCCGAGCAGCGCCGCTACCTCGATGGCTTCTGGCGCCGGGCGGACGTCGAGGTGGACGGCGACACCGAGGTGCAGCAGGCGGTGCGCTTCGGCCTGTTCCACGTGCTTCAGGCTGGCGCCCGGGGTGAGAGGCGTCCTATCCCGGCCAAAGGCCTGACCGGGACTGGCTACGACGGCCACACCTTCTGGGACAGCGAGACGTTCGTGCTTCCGGTGCTCACGATGACCGCTCCCGATGCGGCCGCGAGCGCGTTGCACTGGCGGCACAGCACCCTGCCCATCGCGATGGACCGGGCAGCCCAGCTCGGGTACGCCGGAGCCGCGTTCCCGTGGCGCACGATCAGCGGCGCGGAATGCTCGGGTTACTGGCCTGCGGGCCTGGCTGCCTTTCACGTCAGCGCCGACGTATCCGATGCCGTCGTGCGGTACGTCGACGTCACGGGTGATACCGACTTCGAGCGCGGGCCTGGCATGGACCTTCTGGTGCAGACGGCGCGCTTCTGGCGGTCGCTCGGCCACCATGACGCGAACGGCGAGTTCCACATCGACGGGGTGACCGGACCCGACGAGTACAGCGCCATCGCTGACGACAACATCTACACCAACCTCATGGCGCGGCAGAACCTCGAGGCGGCTGCCGACCTGCTCGGCCAGTATCCGGACCGCGCTCGGGAGCTGGGCATTACCTCGGAAGAGGCCGCTAGCTGGCGAGACGCGGCAGCATCGATGCATATCCCGTTCGACGAGGTCATGGACGTCCACTCCCAGGCTGAGCGGTTCACGAAGCACCAGATGTGGGACTTCGAGAACACCAGGCCAGACCAGTACCCGCTGCTGCTGCATTTCCCGTACTTTGACCTGTACCGCAAGCAGGTCGTCAAGCAGGCGGACCTGGTACTCGCGATGTACCTGCGAGGCAGTGCCTTCACGACCGAGCAGAAGGCCCGGAACTTCGAGTATTACGAACAACTGACCGTGCGCGACTCTTCGCTGTCAGCGTGCGCGCAGGCCGTGGTGGCGGCGGAAGTGGGGCACCTCGAGCTGGCCTACGACTACCTGGGCGAGGCCGCCCTCATGGACCTGCGCGACCTGGAGCACGACACGCGCGACGGCCTGCACATCGCCTCGCTCGCGGGCGCGTGGATCGCGCTGGTCGGCGGCTTCGGCGGCATGCGAACGCACCGGGGACCGATCAGCTTTGCCCCGCAGCTCCCTGAGGGCCTGACCAGGATCGCCTTCAACGTGACTGTCCGCGGGCAGCGGCTGCGGGTCGAGGTGGCTGGCGGCAAGGCTAAGTACACGCTGGCCGAAGGCAAGGCATTGCCGATCGTCCACCACGGTGAGCAGCTCACCCTGAGCGCCCGCAAGCCACAGGAAAGACCGATCCCCGCGACACAAGCACGCCCCCGGCCGCAGCAGCCGCGCGGCCGCGAGCCTGCCAGCCGCAAGTCCGAGATGCGCCAGGTCGGCTAGGCGGCCTGCGAGACAGCCCCGCCTTGCGGCCGCAGTCATCCATCCGGCACTGGGTCGCCTGCGTCCGCGGGATGGTGGCATCCGGCGGACACGGCCTGGGCTGCCGCGGCAGACCCGCCAGAGCGCTGCGGCTTGAGCATGGTCGCCGCGGCGGCACGGTCGTCCACGAACTGGGCCACGCTCGCTGCTATCACCGCGAGGAAGCTGGCTGCCAGGAGCCCGGCATGGTAGGCGGCGAGATGCGGGCCCGGCTGTCCGGCAGCGTGCTGGGCCAGTCCGCCGAGTCCTACGGCGGTGGCCACCGTTGTCAGGATCGCGACGCCGACGGCCATGCCGACCTGACGGCCTGCGTTGAACAGGCTCGATGCGCGTCCGGTGGCGGCAGGGCTGATGGTCGCGAAGGCCGCGGCCTGCAGCGGCACCAGTGCCTGGGCCCAGCACAGGCCTAG
>JASHXW010000298.1 GCA_030043395.1 Streptosporangiaceae bacterium | reverse complement strand
GGCACGGCCGCTCGGACCTGATCAGGTAGCCAGCCGTGATGCCGTGGTAACCCGCCATCCGCGTGTCGATCTGGAAGACCTCGTGCCCGAGATCGGTCACTGTCCCGGGTTCGAGCGAAGTGCCCGCAGCGTCGTCCATGTCCCCATCGTCGCAGGACCGTGCCGATATCGGCACGCGAAGCCGTGGGCACCGCCTGCCTGGAAGATGACTGAAGGTTCGGTATGAGAAATTCAGCTCTGAGCGAACGAGCGCAGGACCAGGCCTGTTCGCGGCTTGGGAGCGAACGAAGTGGACTTCCGAGGCACCTTCTCGCCGCGCGACGCGACCGCGTAGACGTCAGCGGGTGACATCGGGCTGCACAGCACGGCCGTGCCGTCAGCCGCGAGCGCTGCTCGCAGCGCCGCGCCGGCATCGTGGTGCACCACGCGAACGGAGTTCTCGTCGTCGGTCAGGCCCCATACCTTGATGAGCAGCAGCTCCTGCAGGACCGCCGCCGGCAGCGCGCGCCATTGCGCCGAGGTACCAGGCGGCATCGCCGCGCTCGCCTGGGCCGGATCGGGCTCGCTGATCAGGTACGCGTGCCCGTCGCCCGCCAGGACGTACGCGGGCTTGCCGGAGCTCGCGGCCGCATCCAGCGCACCGAGCGCCGCTGGCATATCGGCGCTGCCGCCGGGAAGGGCGCGGACGGTGAACGCCGACGCCGCCAGCTTCGCCGCGCGCTGCACATCCAGCCCCGGGATGACGCGGTGGATCGCGCCGATCCTGGGCGGGTAACTGACCGAGTCCACCAGGAGCGCAAGGCCGAAGTCCCACGGGCCCGGTCCGTCGCCCGCCTGATGCCGGTGCGCCTGAAGCTTGCGGTACGCCGCGTACCGATGGTGCCCGTCAGCGATCAGCGCTCGTCGCGGTGCCAGGTCAGCCGCGATGGCGGCCAGGTCGCCAGGGTCGGTGACTGCCCACAGCTTGTGCCGCAACCCGTCCGGCGTGACCGCGCTGATCAGCGGCTCGCGCTCGGCGTACTCCGCGACGATCCGGGCCGCCGCCCCAGCCAGCTCAGGCGCCTCGGCTGACCTGCCAGCAGGCTCTGCTGGCCCGTTGGCCCCGGCCTCGCCGCCAACCGCGGCAGCGTCGGCGCTGTCATACAGCAGGAAGATCGGCTCGAGATTAGCCTGCGTCGCCTCCATCAGCGCCAGCCGCCCGGCGACCGGGCCAGGGGAGACGTCCTCGTGCGGCAGGATCACCCCGGCATCGGGCGGCAGCAGCCTGACAGCGCCGATCAGTCCGCGCTGCAGCAGCGCATCCGCATGGCCATTCGCCCCGCTCGCGTCACCAGGCCGGCCAGAATCGGCGGCAGGGTCGGCCGAGCACTGCTCGTACACGTACAACGCTGGCTTCTGGTCAGTGACCAGGATCTGCTGCTCCTGCCACTCGCGCAGTGACTCGGCCGCATGCTGGTATTCCTCGCCGGGCTGGCCGGGCACGGGCCTGGGCAGGATCAGCCGGACCACATTGTGCGGGTCTGCCGCCATCAACTGGTTCTCGGCATCGGTATAGATGACGTCGTACGGTGGAGAAGTGACCTCGGCGAGTCCGCTCACCCGGTCCTGTGCGTAACGGACGCCGCGAAACGGCGCCAGCTCCAGGCCCGCAAGGTCCCGGTTCGCAGGTGCTGGAGACGACGGAAGGATCTGCACACATGACAGAAGGATCTTCAGGCGGCAAGGATTCCCGTTCCGGCGAAAAGCCTGGGCCCGGTGAGGGCGATAGATCCGGGCAAGAGGACACATACAGCTTGTACCGGCGCGGGCTCGACCTGCTCGGGCGGGGCAGCCCGGCAGCGGCGGCTCAGCTGCTGGAGCGCGCCAGCGCGGCGGAGCCCGAATCGCGGAGCATCCTGGAGGCCCTGGGTCGCGCGCAGTTCGACACCCGTCATTACGAGGCGGCGGCCGGCAGCTTCCGCCGGATCGTCGAGGCCAGCCCGACTGACGATTACGCCCAGTTCGGGCTCGGCCTGGCCCTGGCACGCACGGGTAACCACGGGGCCGCGGCCGAGCACCTGGCCCTGGCGGCTGCGATGCGGCCGGACCTTTCGCATTACCGCGAAGCGCTGCGCAGCGTCCGCGCGACCCTGCGGGCGAGGAGCCTCGTTGAGGGCGAGAGCTAGGACCTATGCATAACGACTTCCGCCCCCCAGTCGGGACCGCGCCCGCGGCTGGCGCCGCGGCCCCGTCCCTGATCACCGAGGGCCGGCGCGATCTCGCGGCCGACTATGACGTCGCCCTCCTTGACCTGGACGGCGTCGTCTACACCGGACCTGGCGCCGTGCCCGGTGCGGTTGACGCCCTCGCGATCGCCAGGTCGCGAGGAATGCGACTGGCCTTCGTCACGAACAACGCCTCGCGCACGCCGTCCGCCATCGCCCAGCACCTCACCAGGCTTGGCGTGCCCGCGGTCGCTGCCGATGTGGTGAGCTCGGCACAGGCCGCGGCGACGCTGATCGCCGCCCGGTTCCCGGCTGGATCGCCGGTGCTCGTGGCTGGCGCGATGGGGCTGCGGCATGCGCTGCGCGAGCGCGGCATGCGCCTGGTCTCCGTCGCGGCCCAGCGGCCGGTCGCGGTCGTCCAGGGGTACGCGCCGGACATGACGTACGGCTTGCTGGCCGAGGCGGCGCTCGCAGTTCGCGGCGGGGCGTACTTCGTCACCGCGAACGTGGACACCACGCTGCCCACTCCGCGCGGACCGCAGCCCGGGAACGGCTCGGTTGTCCAGGTCATCGTCACCGCAACGGGCGTGCAGCCGGTCGTGGCCGGCAAGCCGGAGACGCCCTTGCACGCCGAGGCGGTCGCACGCACCGGGGCACGGCGGCCGCTCGTCGTCGGGGACCGGCTGGAGACCGACATCGAAGGCGCCGTACGGGGCGGCGCGGACAGCCTACTGGTGCTGACCGGGGTCAGCACGCCACGGGATGCGGTGCTCGCCCCTTCCGGCCGTCGGCCGACCTATATCGCGGCCGATCTCGGCGGGCTGGTCGAGCCGCAGCCTGCCGTCGACGCCCCTGGCGGCGCCCTCCATCAGTTCGGTGGCTGGGAAGCGCGGCGGCCGGACGGCTCACAGCCGCTCCAGCTTTCCGGGGACGGCACGTGGATCGACGGCCTGCGCGCGTTGTGCGCTGCCGCCTGGTCGGGCGAGCAGGTCACGCCCGCCACGGTCGACGGGGCGCTGGCAGTGCTGGATCACTCGCGCTTAGCCGGCCGGTCGCCATCGGCCTGGCCGCCGAGTCGGCGCCCGGTCGCCCGGCAATGCCGGAGCCATTCGGCAAGGCGCATACACTCTGGACCGACTGTCAGCCTTCGGTCTGACGAAGATCAGACCTGCGAGCGACGCGGGGCAGGCGTGATCTAGGCCAGACTGACCATGGCTCGCCATCGGAGTCCGGCGTGCGCCGGCGACGGCTGAGCCCGGAAATCATCGTGCTGGCCGGGCTTGGCGTCGTGGCTCGCAGGAAGGAACACAGATGATCGAGGCACAAGGCCTCACCAAGAGATTCGGCGACACCCTCGCTGTCGACAACCTGAACTTCACCATCGAGCCGGGCAGGATCACCGGATTCCTCGGCCCCAACGGGGCGGGAAAGTCCACGACCATGCGGCTGATCCTCGGCCTCGACCACCCGACCAGCGGCTCGGTGACCGTCAACGGCAAGCCGTTCAGTCAGTCGCGCTGGCCGATGCGCGAGATCGGCGCGCTGCTGGATGCCAAGGCGGTGCATGGCGGGCGGAGCGCATACAACCACCTGCTGTGCCTGGCGCAGACCAACAACCTGCCGAAGCGCCGCGTCAACGAGGTGCTCGAGCTCGTCGGCTTGCATGACGTGGCGAGGAAGCGCTCGAAGGGCTTCTCCCTCGGCATGGGGCAGCGGCTCGGCATCGCGTGCGCCCTGCTCGGCGACCCGCAGATCCTGATGTTCGACGAGCCGGTCAATGGCCTTGACCCGGAAGGCATCTTGTGGATCCGCAACCTGATGAAGGCGCTCGCCGCCGAGGGGCGCACGGTCTTCGTCTCGAGCCACCTGATGTCCGAGATGGAGAACACCGCCGATCACCTGCTCGTCATCGGGCGCGGCAAGCTCATCTCGAACAGCTCGACCCGGGAGTTCATCGCCGCGAACTCTCAGCAGTCGGTCCGGGTCAGGACGCCGCAGCGGGACGACCTGATCAGGCTGGCCAGCGCGGCCGGAGCGACCGCCCGCGAGGACGACGGCGCGCTCGTACTGCTCGGATTGACCACGGCGCAGGTCGGGGACCTGGCGTTCGAGAACGGGATACGGCTGCACGAGCTGGCGCCAGCGCACGCCTCGCTTGAGGAGGCGTTCATGGAGCTGACCGCGTCGAGCGTGCAGTTCCACGCCGGACTGCCCGGAGAGCCTGGCAGGGAAGCAGCGCACGCTGGAGAGGTGGCCTGAGATGGCGACGACGGCAACTCATGATGCGCTCGTCGGCGGCCACGTCGCCAGCGAGGCGTCCGGCCGGGCCGGCTTCCTCGGCACCGTCCGGTCCGAGTTCACCAAGCTCCGCTCGGTCCGCTCGACCTACTGGACGCTGTTCGCCCTGATCGTGGTCAGCGTCGGCATCGGGGCCCTGATCTGCTGGGGTCAGACGGAGCGGCTGATCGCGCTGTCACACGGCCAGACGCTGCGGGGCGTCACGCTTCCGCCGCGTGCGGCCGCTCAAATTCGAGCGGCGCGCGCCGCGCAGACCAGGCAGAACGCGGTGGGCCTGAGCCTGTTCGGCCTGCTGATCGGCCAGCTGATCGTTGTTGTGCTCGGCTCGCTGAGCATCACGGCGGAGTACTCGACCGGCATGATCAGGACGTCGCTCACCAGCATGCCGCGCCGCACCACCGTCTACGCGGCGAAGGCCGTGGTGTTCGG
>JASHXW010000297.1 GCA_030043395.1 Streptosporangiaceae bacterium | reverse complement strand
CCCGCGCCCGCGACGCCCGCGGTCGAGCCGAGCCAGAACGGCAAGGTGTCGGCATGAGCGGCACCTTCGGCACCGTCATCCAGCTCATCTACCTGGCCGCGGCGTCGTGCTTCGTGCTGGGCCTGCACCTGATGAACAACCCGGCGACCGCGCGACGCGGCAACCAGGTCTCGGTCGCCGGCATGGTGGCCGCGATCCTGGCGACCGGGGCGCTGGTCATCCACGAGAACCTGATCACCGCGACCGGCTGGATCGTGATCCTCGCCGGGATCCTGGTCGGCGGCGGGCTCGGCCTGTACGCGGCCAGGACGGTGAAGATGACCGCGATGCCGCAGCTCGTCAGCGTCTTCAACGCAGTCGGCGGCGGCGCTGCCGCCCTGGTGGCGATCCGCGACTTCATGAACGTGGGCGCCAGCATCGGCGCGGCCCACTCGGTCCCGACCGTGCTCGACGTGATCATCGGCTTCGTCACGTTCTCCGGGTCGGTCATCGCCGCGGGCAAGCTGCAGGGGCTGATCACCTCAGCCCCGGTCTCCTTTCCTGGCGCCCGGATCGTGAACATCCTGCTCATAGCCGTGGCAGTCGCTGCGGGGGGCTACGTTATCGCCTCAGGAAGCATGGCCTGGCTGGGCATCGTCATCGCGGCGGCGCTGATCTTCGGCGTGTCCATGGTCATGCCGATCGGCGGCGCCGACATGCCGGTCGTCATCTCCTTGCTCAACGCCTTTACCGGAACGGCCGTCGCGATGGCCGGCTTCGTGATCGACAACACTGGCCTGATCATCGCCGGGGCGCTCGTCGGCGCGTCCGGCGGCATCCTGACCAAGCTGATGGCCGACGCGATGAACCGCTCGATCCCGAACATCATGCTCGGCGGGTTCGGCTCAGGCGACGCGGCCGCCGTGATCGCCGGGCCGGCCGGGGCCTCGGTCCAGTCCATCGCCGCCGACGACGCCGCGATCCAGCTCGCCTATGCCAGCAAGGTCATCATCGTCCCCGGCTACGGCCTGGCCGCGGCGCAGGCCCAGCATGAGGTAGCCGCCCTGGCCGACCTGCTCGAATCGCGTGGCGTAGACGTCAGCTACGCGATCCATCCGGTGGCCGGCCGGATGCCGGGCCACATGAACGTGCTGCTGGCCGAGGCGAACGTGCCGTATCCGCTGCTGAAGGAGATGGACGACGTCAACCCGGAGTTCGCCAGGACCGACGTGGCCCTGGTAATCGGCGCGAACGACGTCACCAACCCCGCTGCCCGCCGGCCAGGGACCGCCATCTCCGGCATGCCCATCCTCGACGTCGACCAGGCCAAGTCGATCATCGTCATCAAGCGGTCGATGGGCCACGGCTACGCCGGCATCGACAACGAGCTGTACGCCAACCCCAAGACCTCGATGTTCTTCGCCGACGCGAAGAAGGGGCTGGCCGAGCTGACCGCCTCGGTCAAGACCCTCGTCGGCTAAGCGAGTTCCGCTGACACGTGCCAGCGGAACTCGCCCGACACTGCCGGACATAGTGGTGTATGGACTACGCGCCCCTACGGTTCGGCATTCTCGGACCGCTTGAGGTTCGCGGGCCAGCCGGCCTGATCCCTATCCGCCGGCCCTTGCACCGCGCCGCCCTTGCCGCCTTGCTGCTGGAGCACGACGCTCCGTACCAGGCCGCCTCGCTTGCCATGTCGCTGTGGGGCGATGATCTCCCGGCCGGATGGCGTGATTCGCTGCGCACCTGCATCTACGGGCTGCGTAATGCGCTGAGCTGCGGCCGCGAGCGCCTGGTGACCATACCTGGCGGCTGGATGATCCGGCTGCTGCCAGGCGAGCTAGACCTCGATGACTTCCGCTTACTCGCCGGCCAGGGCCGGGAGGCGATGGATAGAGGGGACTGCGCTGCCGCGATCGACCAGCTGACCAAGGCGGTCAAGCTATGGCGGACGCCGCCACTCGCCGACCTTCCGGACGGGGCCAGGGACTGGATCGCCAGCCTCTACCGCGGCGTCCGGGCGGACACAGCCCAGGCGCGCCTGGAAGCCGGGCACTCCTACGAGATGCTCACCGGCTTGCGCGAGCTCGTCCATGAAGATCCGGGCGACGAGCGCGCCTGGGCGCAGCTCATGACCGCCTTAGCGCGCTGCGGCAAGCGAGCTGAGGCGCTTGCCTGTTACCAGCAGGCCAGGTCCGAGCTTCGCCAGTCGTACGGGATCGAGCCGGGCCCGCAGCTACGGGACCTGCAGAACAGGATCCTCGCCGACGAGCTGCTGCCCGGGGCCTTGCCGGGCGATGACTGGCTGCGTGCCTGCCAGCTGCCCGCGGTGCCCGCGGACTTCACCGGGCGGGTCGCGGAGATCAGCGAGCTGACCAGTCCAGCGTCGTCGGCCGGCGTGGCGGTCCGGGTCGTGCACGGCCCGCCCGGGGCAGGGAAGACCACTCTCGCGGCGCGAGCGGCGTGGCTGGCCGCCGCCTCCTACCCCGGCGGCCAGATCTTCGTGCGGATCGGCGGTGGCCAGCCCGAGGAGCCTGCTGACATCCTCGTCCGGGTGATGCGCAGCCTCGGCGTGCCCATGACGAGGATTCCGCCGAGCGGCTGGGAGCGTGAGGCGATGTACCGGTCCGTGCTCGGCGGCCGGCCGGCCCTCGTCGTGGCGGACAACGCCAGTACCGCCGAACAGGTCAGGGCACTGCTCCCCGGAGCCCCTGGTTCCTCGGTGATCGTCACCGCGCCGGGACCGATCGGCGGAGTCGACGGCGCGCTGCACCTGCCTCTGGCCGGCCTATCTGACATCGACTCGATCCGCCTGCTGGCTACCATCGCCGGACCGGGCCGGGTGTCCGCTGAGCCTGACGCCGCACGCGATATCTGCGAAGCCTGCGCTTGGATGCCCGGTTCAATTCGGAGCGCGGGTAACGTGCTCGCTGCCCATGCCGAGATGACCCTCAGGCGAATGGCCAATTCCATGTCCACGATCGGAACCAGCCACGCAATGGCGGACATAACAACGTGAGGCTGTGGACCACTGAGCGCGCCGGACGCCCGGCGCACGAGACGACCTCAGGAGGTTTGCATGATCGAGGAACGCGGCACAGGGGTCACCGAAGGCAATGACGGCCAGGACGACTTTGACTCACCCTCCCCGGTAGGGCAGGTCAGGATTGGCTGCTCGACCTGCCGGAAGTGGGGATTCTCGCCGAAGGAGCTCGTGAAGCACATCGCGCAGGCTCGCGCGGAGCACTCGTCGCAGACATTCGCGTGAGCACCGGCTGTCCGCCACCGTGGATAGCATGCGCAGGTGGGAACCCGCTTCCACGGCTGGCCCGAGCCGGCGTACGAAGTACTGCTCCAGCTGGAGGGCGACCCGTCGCTCCAGGCCCGCGAACGAATACGGCGCCAGCGCGAGAAGCTCGTCCGCCAGCCGATGATCGACCTGTTCAACGACCTTGCCGACGCTGATCCCTGCTACGAGGACTTCGCGGTGTGGCGCTATGGCAGCACGGCGTACTGGTGGCAGAACCAGTGCGGCATCGTGCGGGTGGCGCGCAGCGTCGAAATCGGATTCCGCTTCAATCTCGACGGCCTGCGGATCAGTGCGGCCTGGCACTACCCCGACGCTGCGCAGATCGCGCAGTTTCGCTCCGCGGTTGCCGCGGACGCGAGCGGCCGCAGGCTGGAGAGCCTCCTGCATTCGCTCGCCCGCGACGGGCAC
Organism: Streptosporangiaceae bacterium; assembly: GCA_030043395.1. Next base: position 587 of record JASHXW010000297.1, on the reverse strand, counting down.
GCGATCTTCGGCGACGTCATGCAGCGCATTCCGCGCGGCTACGCCGCCGATCACCCGCGCGCCGACCTGCTCAAGCACCGCTCGCTCATCGCCGCACGCCATCTTGAATCCGAGGCGGTGCGTGACGTCGAGCCGGCCTACATCGCCTGTGAGCGGCTGCGCCCGCTGCTCGACTGGCTTGCCAGGCACACCGCCGTCGCGCAGCGCGATGACAGTCCAGCGAGTCGGGCTGGGCGCCTCGCCGCGGGTTAAGGCGAGCCAGGCCGGACAGAGGCGGCGAATGCGAGGAGCTCCGCGGTGCCCAGCCTTGTGCTCAGGACCTCCATGTCGAGACCGCGCCGGTAGAACTGGACCAGTGCTTGACTGGCACTTGGCCGTGTCAGTCTAGATTGACACGACGAAGGTGTCAGTCTAGATTGACAAGCGTGGACGTCGAAGAACTCACCGTGAATCTCTCGTCGGATGACCCGGCAGTCGGGCTTCGCGCCTCGCTGGCGCTCCATCGGCTGGCTGAGCGGGTCGAGGCGCACCAGGTCGCAGCTGCGCGGGAAAAAGGCTGGTCGTGGCAGCAGATCGGAGACGCCCTG
>JASHXW010000296.1 GCA_030043395.1 Streptosporangiaceae bacterium | reverse complement strand
CGACAGCTGCGGTCGATCCTGGACGATCCGCAGGCCTCGCCGAACGACCGGTTCGTGGCCGGCGACCTGCTCAAGAACGCCTGCATCGCGGCCGGCGGCGTGCTGCCGATGTGCCAGGACACCGGCACGGCAATCGTCATGGGCAAACGCGGTCAGCAGGTGCTGACAAGCGGGCACGACGAGGAGCACATCGCGCGCGGCGTGTTCGACGCCTACACGAAGCTGAACCTGCGCTACTCCCAGCTCGCGCCGCTGACCATGTGGGATGAGCGCAACACCGGATCCAACCTTCCCGCGCAGATCGAGCTGTACGCGACCGACGGCGCGGAGTACAAGTTCCTGTTCATGGCCAAGGGCGGCGGGTCGGCGAACAAGTCGTACCTGTACCAGGAGACCAAGGCGGTGCTGAACCCGGAGCGAATGGCCGCGTTCCTGGAGGAGAAGATCCGCTCCCTCGGGACAGCCGCCTGCCCGCCGTATCACCTGGCGATCGTGGTCGGCGGTACCAGCGCCGAGTACGCGCTGAAGACGGCCAAGTACGCCTCCGCGAAGTACCTGGACTCGCTTCCTGTCACGGGGTCAGCCGACGCTCATGGCTTCCGCGACCTCGAGCTCGAGCAGGTCGTGCTGGACATCACCAGGCGCGCGGGGATCGGCGCGCAGTTCGGCGGCAAGTACTTCTGCCACGATGTGCGCGTGGTCCGGCTGCCCAGGCACGGCGCGTCATGCCCGGTCGCGATCGCCGTGTCCTGTTCCGCGGACCGGCAGGCGCTCGGCAAGATCACCCGGGACGGCGCGTTCCTCGAGCAGCTCGAGACCGATCCGGCCCAGTACCTTCCCGAGACGCAGGACTCCGAGCTCGACGCGGACGTGGTGCGGATCGACTTGTCGCGGCCGATGAGCGAGATCAGGGCTGAGCTGTCCAGGTACCCGATCAGGACCAGGCTGGCGCTGACCGGCCCGCTGGTCGTCGCCCGGGACATCGCGCACGCGAAGATCGCCGAACGGCTGGCCGCCGGCGAGCAGCTGCCCGCGTACCTGCGCGATCACGCGGTCTACTACGCCGGCCCGGCCAAGACGCCGCAGGGCTACGCATCGGGGTCGTTCGGCCCCACGACGGCTGGCCGGATGGACAGCTACGTCGATGAGTTCCAGGCGGCTGGCGGGTCGCTCGTGATGCTGGCGAAGGGGAACCGGTCGGCGGCCGTGACGGCCGCCTGCAAGGAGCACGGCGGCTTCTACCTGGGCTCGATCGGCGGGGCGGCAGCCAAGCTCGCGCAGGACTGCATCACCAAGGTCGAGGTGCTGGAGTACCCGGAGCTCGGCATGGAGGCAGTCTGGAAGATCGAGGTCCGCGACTTCCCTGCCTTCATCGTGGTCGACGACAAGGGCAACGACTTCTTCGCTGACGTGACGGCGCCGAAGGCGCCGGTGCTGACGATAAGCCCGCGCCCCTGACCCCGGCGCCAGCCGCCGGGGCGGCCGGTCGGGCATGATCGTGTCATGACCGATCACGAGCCAGGTCCGCCGCGCTTCCGGGTCGAGCACGACTCGATGGGCGAGGTCCGCGTCCCGGCGGATGCCCTCTGGGGCGCGCAGACCCAGCGCGCCGCGGCGCACGTCGTGTCCGGCGAGCCCATGCCAAGCGAGGTCATCGTCGCTCTCGCGCTGATCAAGTCGGCCGCGGCCGCGGTCAACGCCGAGCTGGGCGTGATCGACGCCGAAATGGCCCGGGCCATTGCCGAAGCCGCCGACGAGATCGCGGTCGGCGCAACGGGCACCGGCGGTTACCTGCAGCAATTCCCGCTCGACGTGTTCCAGACCGGGTCGGGCACCTCGACCAACATGAACGCCAACGAGGTGATCGCGGCGCTGGCTGCACGCCGCCTGGGCCGCACGGTGCACCCGAACGACCACGTCAACGCCTCGCAGTCCTCGAACGACGTGTTCCCGTCCGCGGTGCACATGGCGGTGGCCAGCACCCTGACCGCTCTCGTGGGCGCGCTCGATCATCTCGCTGCCGCGCTCGAGGCAAAGGCCGCGGAGTTCGACGTGGTGGTCAAGAGCGGCCGCACGCACCTCATGGACGCCGTGCCGGTGACGCTCGGCCAGGAGTTCAGCGGTTACGGCGCAGCGATCAGGCACGGCATCGACAGGGTCCGCGGCGTTCTCGGCGACGTCTGCGAACTGCCACTGGGCGGAACGGCAGTGGGGACAGGGCTGAACGCGCCCGCCGGCTTCGCCAGCGCCGTCATCGACCGGCTGAGGGTGCCGGGCCTGCCGTTCAGGGAGGCGGCCAACCATTTCGAGGCGCAGGGCGGCCGGGACGCGCTGGTAGCGGCGAGCGGCGTGACCCGCACCATCGCGGTCAGCCTGTACAAGATCTGCAACGACCTGCGGCTGATGAATTCCGGTCCGCGCACCGGGCTCGCGGAGATCGCTATTCCGGAACTTCAGCCCGGCTCGTCGATCATGCCAGGCAAGGTCAATCCGGTGATCTGCGAGATGACCTGCCAGGTGTGCGCTCAGGTGATCGGCAACGACGCCGCCGTGGGCTTCGCCGGCGCGGCGGGCAACTTCGAGCTGAACGTGATGGTGCCGGTGATCGCGCGGAACCTGCTCGATTCCGTGAACCTGCTTGCGGCCGCCTGCGTGCTGCTGGCAGACCGCTGCGTCGCGGGCGTCACGACCGACCCGGCCCGCCTGCGGCGGCTAGCAGAGTCCTCGCCTGCCATCGTGACGGCGCTGAATCCGTATATCGGCTACGAGGCGGCCGCGGCCGTCGCGCACGAAGCCCTGGCGACCGGCAGCACAATCCGCGAAGTCGTCCTTTCTCGCGGTTATGTGCAGCGCGGCGAGATCACCGTTGATCAGCTTGATAAGGCGCTGGACGTGCTGGCGATGACCAGGCCGGGCGAGTAACGCATAGCGCTGAGCCGGCGCTTACTCATAAAGTCCGCCGATGAATTCCCATCAAGCTCCCAGAAATCTGTAAGCAGGTCCGCGTAGATTGCACCTCATGCTCTCCGCTTCGGGTCCAGGCCAGCTCGTGGCCGGACGCTACCGATTGCTCGACCAGCTCGGCCGCGGCGCCATGGGCATTGTCTGGCGCGGGCGCGACGAGCTGCTCGATCGCGACGTGGCCGTGAAGCAAATCGTCGTAACGCCCCTGGCATCGGCTACCGAAGCGCAGGCCAGCTACGAGCGCACGCTCAGGGAGGCCAGGTCCGCGGCCAGGCTGAATCACCAGGGAGTCGTGACCGTCTTCGACGTGGTCGAGCAGGACGGGTCGCCGTGGATCGTCATGGAACTCATCCATGCGAGGCCGCTTGACCAGGTGGTCGCCGAGGACGGCCCGCTGACCCCGGCTCAGACCGCTCAGCTCGGGCTTGGCCTGCTCGATGCGCTATCGACCGCGCACGCAGCAGGCGTCCTGCACCGCGACGTCAAGCCAAGCAACGTGCTGATCACGCCCGACGGCAAGGCGGTGCTGACCGACTTCGGCATCGCCACCATCCAGGGTGACCCGGGCATGACCCAGGCCGGCATGGTCATTGGCACGCCGGGATTCTCGCCACCCGAGCGCGTCCGCGGGGCCGCGGCATCGCCAGCCTCGGACCTGTGGTCACTCGGCGCGACCATGTACGCGGCAGTCGAGGGACGCGGTCCCTTCGACCGCGCCGGCGGGTCCATGGCGATCGTGGCCAGCATCGCGACCGAGCCGGCGCCGCGCGCGCCGTCCGCCGGAGCCCTTGGCCCGGTGATAGACGCGCTGCTCCGGTCAGACCCGGAGCAGCGGCCTGATGTCGCGCAGACAAGGCATCTGCTGAGCGCAGTGCTTGAGAGCACTGAGCAAGTATCGCCTTCGCGCCCGGCCATCGTGAATGACGG
>JASHXW010000295.1 GCA_030043395.1 Streptosporangiaceae bacterium | reverse complement strand
ACTTCAGGATCTTCCCCGTCCTGGCCGACAGGAGGTACACGCCCGTCACGCCGCTGGGCGATACGAGTATCGGCGCGGCGACGACGCCCGCGCCGTCCTCTGACGGGCTGCCGACGACGAATCCGGGCAGCCCTGTCTGCCATATTGGCTGCCCGGTCGTCGGGTTGAGTGCCTGCACCGAACCCTGGTAGGTGGTGCCGCCGATCGCGACTGGGCTGCCGCCTCCCTCGATCAGGTCATGGCCGTTCCAGATCGCGGCCGCGTCGCACTCGTCGGGCTCTGAACCCGAGACCCGCGCACCCATCCGGTGGGTCCACAGTCTGCCCGCTGCCATGTCGTCGGCCCGAACCGCGTAGTAGACGCCGTCCTTGTTGCAAGCGCCGATCATGGTGGTGGCAACGCCGTTCGGGTAAGCGGTGAAGATTGTCGGAGATCCGCCGAAGTCGGAATCGCCGTAGGCCGCGTTCTGCGGTGCTTGGTAGGCGCCGAGGAGCTTGAGCGTCGTCCCGTTGAGCACGACGATCGACTCAGAGTGCAGGATGTTGCCATAACCAGGCCCGTTGCCCGTCGTGGCTACCACGTTGCCGCTGGGGAGCACGGCGACGCTGCTCCACACGCTCGCGCCGATGGCTCCGGCAGGCTCGGAATCCCAGTAGGCGATCCGCTTGCCAGTGTGCTGGTTGAAGGAAAGTACGCCGGCCTTCACTTGCGGAATGTCGCAGTTCGACGAGATCCCGATGTAGACCTTGCCGTTCGCAACCGTCGGCGATCCCCAGGCGTAGTAGTTGTTAACCCGGTTCGACGGGATTCCGACCACCGACTTCCACAGGATCTTGCCGGTCGCCGGGTCCAGCGCGGTCAGGTATCCGTCCGCGCCGTTGACATAGAGCACAGGCTTGCCCGTCACTGGATCCTTGGCGATCGTCGGCGTCGAGATGAGGCCAAGGGTCTGGTAGCAGGTGGTCTGCTTTTCGATTCCCAGGAATACCGGCTTCTTCCACAGCGACTGCCCAGTCGCCTCGCTGATGGCGTTCAGGTAACCGTCTTGCAGCCCGGCGTAGACAACTCCGTTGTAGGCGACCGGGCTAGCGTCGTCCGTCGATGTCCCGAGTGCGGCGGAGTTCGGCAGGCCGGCCGGCGGGTGCCACTGCCAGACCGGCTGCAGGTCGGGCATCGACGAGCTGCTGATCGAGGTGGCACCAGGGTTGTACGAGGAGTGGCTGTCACCTGCGAGGTAGGCCGACCAGTCCTTGGTGTAGTAGCTGTAGATCGCGGCCGCCCTGTACGGGCTGGCCAGGCCGTCCGGGTTCTTGACCGTGACGGCCACGGTCAGCGCGGAGTCGCTCGCCGGCAGCGGGGGGATCGCCGCCTTGATCGTGGTCGCCGATACCACGGTGACCTTCCGCGAGCGAATCGCACCGAACGACACGGCGGCTTTGGCCGCGAAGTTGCCGCCGTGGAGCACGACAGTGCCGCCGCCCCTAGCCGGACCCAGATGGGCGCTCAGTGAGGTCACCACCGGTACCTTGCCGGCCGGGTCGACCGATCCGATCGCGCACCCGAACGTCTCGCCGCGCAGCATCCCGCGCTGGTCGGGAAGCGGGCACAGGGACACGGTCTGGCCGGAAGTCAGGGTGGCCACGCCTGGGTTGGGGATCTTCTCCAAGGCTGGGCTGGTCGACGAGGGAGCAAGCGTGGCGGTCGGGCCGCCGTTGCGGGCAAGCTTGCCGAGGTCCGCGTTCACCCCGATCAGGTCGCCGCTGGACTTGCTGAAGCCGCAGTGCGCGAATTCGAAGCTGGCCAGGTTGTAGCCGTCGTCGGTGATCTTCCTCGTGCAGCTTGCCCAGGACCCGGCGAGGATGCTGCCACCGATCTGCAACTTCCCTGCCATCCTCGCGAGTGCGGGGGCGGTGAGGTTGTTATCGAAGGTCGAACTCATGATGACGACTGAGCCAGTGCCACCTGCGTCGCCGCTGTCGATTGCCGACCCCCTGCCGGTGGCGCGATCCCGGTAAAAGGTCGAGGTCTCGATCGTGACCGTGCCGGTGCCGCGCGATCCGCTGTCGATCGCCCCTCCACGGGAAGCGGAGTCGCCAGTGAAAGTCGAAGCGGTGACGCTCAGCGTGGCCGTGCCGTCCGAGTCTGCGCTGTCGATCGCGCCGCCGTTGACGGCCGTGTCACCCGAGAAGGTCGAACTGGTGACAGACAGGCTGCCCGATCCGCTGTCACCGCTGTCGATGGCGCCACCATGCGCGGCGGCGCTGTCATGGTCGAAGACCGAGCGGCTGATCGTGGCCGTACCGGTGCCGCCGTCGCCGGTGTCGATCGCACCGCCACGCTGAGAGTGGTCGCCAGTAAAGGTCGAGCCACGGACAGTCATGACGCCACTCCCGGGCACGCCGGCGATCACGGAGCCGCTGTCGATCGCGCCGCCGAAGTACGTCGACTGGTCGTCGGTGAACACGGAGTCCGTCACGGTCAGGCTGGCCCCGCTGCCAACCGAGACGGCCCCGCCAACCTGGGCGGAGCAGCCGGTGATCGTGACGTCGGCAAGCGTGGCAGTGCCCAGATCATCCACGCCGCCGCCGCCTCCACTACCCCTGTTCACGGCGCCAGTGATCGTCACCGAGTCCACGCGGGCAAACACGCCTGGCTGAACCAGGAAGACAGCGCCGCCGCAGGCGCCCGTAGGACAGGGAACCTCGCCCGAGCCGTCGCCGTTAATCAGCGGAGCAGTCACCCCTGGAGCGGGCATGATCGTGACAGGAGCGCTCGCCGACGTGCCAGTCGTGGTGATCGGGAAATTCCCGTAGTAAGTACCGTCCTTTCCGGAGGACGCGAGGAGCACGGTGCCGCCCGCGCTGACCAGCGCAAGTGCCTCGGTCAAGGTGCATTGCTGGCTGGTCACCGTGGTCGCCGGGCAACTCGACGGTGACGAAACGCCGCCGCTCGGATAAGCGAACAAGCTCGCTGCAGGTGCCGCGCTCGCTGCGCTCGCGGCCGGCAGGCCTACGGCGGAGAGCCCCAGCGTCGCGCCACCCAGTGTGATGGCGGCCACGAGGCAGGCCACGCGCCGTGAAAATCGCTTCTGACTGACCGAGTGAGTCATTGCAGCATCACTATCTTGTCTAGGCGTCAATGGACAGCGAGGCAGGACGTGCACCAGTAGGCCTTGAGGCTGCCCGGTTCAGTGGCCGTGACACCAAGCGCCGCACCGGGAATGGCGT
>JASHXW010000294.1 GCA_030043395.1 Streptosporangiaceae bacterium | reverse complement strand
GGCACGGCCGTCCGCTGTCCGCGGCCGATGCTGGCCAAGTCGGTGTCGAACACCTTACTGGCGAGCTGTGCCCTGATCCCCAGCTCCGCTGCCGCCCGGGCCGTGGCGGCCGGGTGATGGTAGATCTCGTGGATCACCGTGCAGCCCGCGAGCAGGACCTCGGCGATGCCCACCCGGCTGAGCAAGTAGGTCGCCTCCTCGCCGAGGTGGTACTCCATGGGAAGGGCAAGCCCGTAGAAGCCGTCGGGCCGGTCCTCGGTCAGGCCGCGGAACAGGCTGCCGGCAACGTGCGTGTGGACGTTCACCAGGCCAGGCAGGAGCGCGTGGCCAGGGAAGCGCAGTACCTGCGCCGAGTTCTCGGAACTGCCGGCTGCCGGGCCTACCGACACTATGCGGCCGTTCTCGATCACTACCTGGCCGTCGCGAATCAGCCTGAAGGGCGGATCGACCGGTACGACCCAGCCTGCCTGGATGACCACGCGCGTAGAGCCGTTCACCGCGCTCCTTCCGTGATGGGCGTAGGGCCTGCGCCAAGGTCGCGGCAGGTCGTCGCCGCGGGGAAATGTCGCCACCGGGCGGCGGGCTTCACCGCCCGGGTACATGCCGACCCGGGCGGTGAAACCGCCGCCATCCGGGGCTAGCTGACGGCTGGCTCGGTGACGGGAGCCGGCGCCGCGACTCTGAGGTTCCCGGCGAGCAGGTAGTACACGAGCCCGCCGACAATCATCCCTACCGGAATGCTCAGGTCCATCCCGCCGAGCGGTCCGGTCGTGATGGGACTGGCGAAGAGGGTCGCGTTGGTGAACAGCACCGAGCCGCCCGCGCCAAGCACGAGGGCGACAAGCGCCCGCCAGTTGAAGCCGTCGCTGTACCAGTAGCTTCCGCCGTTCCTGCTGAGCAGGTCCTGACTCTGGTACTGGTACCTGCGCAGCCACATGTCGACCAGGTATATCGCCGTCCACGGCGCGATCCACCAGATCATGAGGGCCAGGAAGTTCTCCAGGCTGTCCACGAAGTTGCTGATCCACAGGGCGTAGCAGACGAAGGCGGCCGCTACGACAGCGTCGATCAGGACTGTCTTGTAGCGCTCGATGCGGACGCCCATGGCCTGCAGGTTCAGGCCCGAGCTGTAGGTGTTGATGATGTTCGCCCAGATCATCGACACGATCGCGACGAGCAGGAACAGGAAGTGGAACCAGTGCGGCATGACCGCCGCCAGCGAACCGACCGGGTTGAACGCGTTCAGCTTCGTGCCGATGATGGCCCCGGCGGCGTTGAGGATCGTCGCGGGCACGAAGGCGCCGAGAGCGGTCCACCAGGCGATCTTCGCCTTGCTGGCGTTGCGCGGCAGGTAGCGGGAGTAGTCAGCGGGCATGTTCGTGAACGCGAGTCCATTGGCCGCTGCGACGATCATGACGGCTAGCACGAAAGTGCTGAACTTATTGGTCCCGGCGAGATGGCCCCAGCCATAGTGCCAGTTGACGTGCTGGAAGCCGTAGGCCAGGACGATGCACATGGCCACGCCGATGACATAGGTCATGACCTTGTTGACCGTCGCGATGGTGGCGTGCCCGAAGATCGCCCAGGCCACCATCAACGCGATGAAGAGGACGAGCGAGAGCACCTTGTAGCCGTTGCCAGTCAGCCCGTAGGTGGCGAAGATCGCGATCAGCGCCAGGGTGCCGACGACCGCGTTGACGCCTTCCCAGCACAGGATCGTGAACCAGCTGAAGAAAGTCGGCACCGAGTTGCCGCGCACGCCGAATGCGGAGCGGCTGATCACGATCGTCGAGGTTCCCGCAGCCGGTCCGTTCATGGCGACGAGGCCGACGAACAGGTAGGACAAGTTGCCGATGATGACCGCCGCCACGGCTGCCCACAGGCTCAGCCCGAGGCTGATTACCACCGCCCCGATGACGAGGTCGACGATTCCCATCAGCGACGCGGCCCAGATCCAGAACAGTTCGATCGGGCGACCGTGACGTTCGCTGCCCGGAACGATGTCAATTCCGCGCTGCTCGATCTTGAAAGGCTTGTCAGATTCCGCGACCGCAGTGGCTTCCGCCATTGTCAGCACCATCCTTATCTGGTCAGGTTCCTGCTTCCCTTTCGAGGTTCCTGGCGGCCCGATCCTTGCGGGCCCAGGCCGTCATGTTGTCCGTTGCTCACCGCGCGGCCGGCCGGCCGGGTCAGCAGCGCTGCTACGTCGTCCGCGACCCGCTCTGCCGACAGCCGGTACTTGTCCAGAAGGGCATCGTTCGGCCCGCTCTCGCCAAAGCAGTCCGCGATCCCCAGCCGTGTCACCGGGACCGGGTAACGCGCGCTCAGAACCTCCGCTACCGCGCCGCCAAGGCCGCCGAGCACGCTCTGCTCCTCGATCGTGATGACCCGTCCGGTTGCCCGCGCCGCTGCCACGAGTGCCTCGTCGTCGAGCGGCTTGATCGTCGGCATGTGCAGAACCTGAAGATCCAGGCCGCCCTCCGCCAGCAACTCGGCGGCCTCAGCCACCCGCGTGGTCTGCACGCCTGTGGAGACCAACGTCGCGTCGGTTCCCTGCCGCACCATCACCGCGCGCCCGATCTGGAAGCGGTAGTCGGCATCGAACAGCGTCGGCGAGGGCTCGCGGGTGATCTGCATGTATGCGGGGCCTGAACTAGCCGCAAGCGCCCGGATCGCCTGCCTGGCCTCGGTCTCGTCCGCGGGCGCGACGACAGTCATGTGCGGCAGGGTCCGCATGATGGCGATGTCGTTGAACATCTGATGCGTCTTGCCCGTCATGCCGGTCAGGAGCCCGGCATATCCTCCGAAGATCTTCACGTCGAGCGCGGGCTGCGCGACGAGGACGCGAACCGAGTCCAGGGCCCGGGCCACGGCGAAGCACGAGAACGTGGTCACGAATGGGCGGAAGCCAACAGTGGCCAGGCCGGCTGCCATGGCCACCATGTTCTGCTCGGCGATTCCCGCCTGGATGTAGCGCGCCGGGTGAGCGAGCTCGAAGATAAGCCCGCCCGTGGAGCTCCCGACGTCACCGTCGAGCACCAGGATGGCGGGGTCTTCGGCCGCGAGCTCAGCCATCGTCTCGCCGAGAACCTGCCGCAGCGCCGGCCCCATCGAAAGGGTCATGTCATCTCCGGCCGGGACTCGGCAGGATCGGCCAGCTCGACCAGGGCCTGCTGAAGCTCGTCGCCCGTCGGTACGCGGCTATGCCAGGTGTAATCACCTTCCATGAAGGACACGCCCTTGCCCTTGGTGGTCCTGGCGATCACGACTACGGGCGCGCCGGCGGGCCGCTGGGCGACCTGCAGCACCTTGACGACGGAGGCTATGTCGTGTCCGTCCACCTCGCGGACTTGCCATCCGAAGGCCGCCCATCGATCAGGCAGCTGAGTGCCTGTGTAAGGGGCACGGCGGCCGCCCGTTGCCTGGTCCAGCCACCCGAACTGCTGGAGCTGATTCTGGTCGACGATCGCGACGAGGTTGTCTAGTCCATAGCGTTCCGCAACGTGGGCGCTCTCCCACACGACGCCCTCGTTGCACTCACCGTCGCCGACCATCACGTAAGTGGTGAAGTCCTGGCCAGCGAGCCGGGCACCCAGGGCGACTCCCACCCCGGCTGCGAGCCCAAGCCCGAGAGACCCTGTCGACATATCCAAGCCGGGCAGGACCGTCATGTCAGGATGACCTTGCAGGCGGGAGTCGATCGCGTCGAACGTGCTGAGTTCCGCAACCGGAAAGTAGCCGCGCAATGCCAGGACGCTGTAAAGGCCAATGGCGCTGTGGCCCTTGGACAGAATGAACCGGTCCCGATCGGGCCACTGTGGCTCGGCCGGCCGGATCCGCAGGACGCGGAAGTACAGCGCGACCAGAAGGTCGATCGCCGACAAGGGGCCGCCCAGGTGCCCCCCGCCCGCATGCGCGACCGCCTTGACGGTCTCACGTCTCGCGGCCCGCGCGATGGCCTCAAGCTCGTCGATGCCCGTATCGGCCTTAGGCACCGCCGGCCGCCGGCTCGTAGGAACCCGGCACTACCGGCGGTGAGAACGAGCAGACGAGCTGGAGCGGGCCCGGCCCGCGCGAAACCGTCGCGTGGTGCAGCCCCATTGGGATGTAGACCGACGTTCCGGGCATCAGCTCAACTGTGCCCTCGGGAGTGACGAGCTGCCCGTGCCCAGAAGTCACGTAGATGACCTCTTCCTGAGACTCGTGCACGTGACCAGCCGGCGCAGAGCCTTCGGGGAACTCGGCCACGCCTACCGTGAGGTTCGCGGCATCGGAGTTCTGCGGGCCCACGCACAGGTACCAAGCACGACCTGGGAGATCGTAGCGATCCGCTTCTTCCCGCGGGACACCCTTTAGCGCCATCTCTCCCCATCCGATGCAGATATTACGACATACGCTACTTATTAAGAGAGCTTGGCAAAACGTTTCCGGTAACGTTACCAAGACATGAAATCAGTGGTCAAGATCCTCAAGCGCCCCGTCCGGCTAGGCGGACCGATGAGGCCGCTGGACCCCCTCTCTAGTGGTTCGGGCGGCTCGGGCCGACGGGCCGCAGGTGGTGACTCGCCATGGCGAGGCGATCGCCGTGGTTGTGGACATCGACGAGTACCGGCGCCTGAAGGGGGAAACCGTGGACTTCAAGGACTACCTGCGGATCGGGCCGTCCTTCGATGACCTGGAACTAACCCGTGTCAGGGAATTCCCACGGAGCATCGACTGGGCTGCCGAGCAATGAGCTACTTGCTGGATACCAACGTCATCTCCGAACTGCGCAAGCGCTCGCCGGACCCGAACGTAATGAACTGGTTCGACACGGCCAGCTCAGCCGAGCTGTTCATCAGCGTGCTGACTGTCGGCGAGATCCGCCTCGGAATCGAGCGGCTGCGGCGCAAGGACGAGGCGCAAGCAGTCCGCCTCGAGCAATGGCTGGCCGGACTACGGGACTTGTATGCCGACCGCCTTGTCAGCGTCGACGAGCAAACCGCTCAGGAATGGGGCCGGATCAACGTGCCCGACCACTTGCCGGTCATAGACGGGCTCCTCGCTGCCACAGCAAAGGTCCGCGGCTGGACCCTGGTCACCCGAAGCACCGACGACCTCGCCCGGAGCGGTGTCGCGCTGATCAACCCGTTCACTGTCTGACAACGCAGCGGCCTTGCTGCATAGAATCCCTCGGCGAGTTAGTCAGCCGGCCGGCGGGCGAACATGATTACTCCGTCGGGGCTCTCGGCGGACCGCAGCCGCATGAAGGCGTCCACGGTGAACCCAGACTCAGCGAGCCATGCGGCCATCAGCTCCGGTTCGCGGCGGTGCACCTGCACGTGGACGTGATGGCCGCCGAGTGCGCTGGTCCGCAGCGTGGAGCCCTCGCCCG
>JASHXW010000293.1 GCA_030043395.1 Streptosporangiaceae bacterium | reverse complement strand
CCGGCTACTTCCAGGTTGCTGAACAGCTCGTTTGGCGAGCTCATCAGGCCAGGCTTGAGCGGCACGAGGATCCACCAGTTGTACGCCGCCATCCCGGCTACTGCGAGTATCCACGTCAGCGCCCGCCGTGCGCCCAGGTACCGCGCCTGGCGTACTCCCGGGTACTCCGGCATCGCGCGCTCCCCACTCGCTTGCTTGCCACAGGCAACTACAAGCCATAATAGTTACTTAGGGCAAGTAAATAAAGACCGGCGAAGGTGTGCTTTACGCGGCCACGGACCGGTCGCTAGCCTTGGCTGATGGACGGCAACGGGCCTTCCTTGGCCGTTGCCCAGGCCGATCAAGGCGATTCGATCGCCGAAATCCAGTCGGCGCTGCACTCACTCGCCCGCTCGCTGAAGCGCAGCACGCTACACGACTTCTTGCTCGCTCAGGCGCGCGTCGATGCCGACCAGGCGGGTCTGGCCGTGCTCTACGTGCTGCACGTAGCCGGCACTGGCCTTCGGCTGACCGACCTGGCCGAGCGGCTGAGCATCGACGCCCCGGCCGTGACCAGGAAGGTACAGCAACTCGAACGCTGCGGCCTGATCAGCCGGGTTCAGGACGAGCTCGATGCCAGGGCATCGCGGGTACTGCTCACCACGGCGGGCCGGCGCACGATCTGCAAGTTCCTGGCTGCCAGGAGAACCTGGCTCGCGAGCCTGGTCGCCGACTGGACCGCCCACGAGCAGGCCATGTTCGCGCACTTGCTCGAGCGCTTCGCCGGCGACATTCACCGGCAGCTCGAGGAGCTCGACGACTGAGCACTGCCCGCTGAACGGCCTGGTTTGAAGGTATCTGGAGGATCACCTCCGGTACGGCCGGTTGGCTGGGCTAGGGTGGTTGTTAACGCCTTCCCGGAACTTCCGGAGGCTCGTGCGAACCATGATTGGCGTGACCCGACACTCTCGTGAGCTAAGGAGGCTCCCCATGGGTAACTGGCAGCTCGACCCGTACCACACGCAGGTCGAGTTCTCGGCGCGGCATCTCGGGATGATGACTGTGCGCGGGCACTTCGCAGAAGTGAGCACCACCGCGGACATCAACCCTGAGCACCCGGAGGCCAGTTCGGTTGAAGCGACCATCTCGACGGCCAGCATCCGGACCAACCATGAGGCCAGGGACAATGACCTGCGCTCCTCGAATTTCCTCGAAGTCGAGAAGTACCCGACGATGACCTTCAAGAGCACTGGCGTCCGGCCGACGACCCAGGATCACTTCGACCTGACCGGCGACCTCACCATCAAGGGGAATACGCACCCGGTCACCCTCGACGTCACCAGGTACGGCGAGTTCAACGACCCCATGATGGGACACCGGATCGCCTACGGCGCCACGACGAAGATCAACAGGCAGGACTTCGGCCTGACGTTCAACATGATGATGGACGGGCGCTTCGTCGTCAGCAACGACATCAACATCACCATCGAGGGCGAGCTCGTCGAGCAGAAGGAAGACGCGGAGTCGGCCACCGCCTGAGCGCTGAGCGAGAGGACCGGCGTAGCGCCTACTCGACGTCCCTCAGGATCTTCTGCAGCGACTCGTTCTGAGCACGCAGGAAGTCGAGCTGGGCGCTGACGTCGCCGAGCTTGAGGTCGGTGTGCTCCTGAGCGGTGATCGCAAGGTCGGCGAGCCGCCGGTACTCCTCGGCCAGGCCGCGGTACTGGACGCTGCTTTCCAGTTCCAGCTGAGCGCGCTTCCTGGTCGTGAGGTAACGGAAGCCCTGGACAACTCCCAACGCGATCGCCGCAATCAGGACGACCCAGATGAGGCCAGCACTGTTGTTCGGACGGCCACCAAAATCTATCTCAAACGGTATGCACAGCAGGGCCACCGCGATGACCGCAGCCACGCAGATGATCGCTGTCTGCGCCGTCGTGCCAATCTTCATCGCAGCTCCGCCTCCAGGTCCCTTTCCGAACTCAACGTCCGCGCCGCGACCCTGATCGCTTCCGGTGTCAGGTTCAGCGCGAAAGGCGCCACCTCGTAGAACTTCATCGCCTTGCCATCCGCCGAGACCTCGACGGACGCCGTGATCAACCCGGCCGCCTCGAGTTTGCGCAGGTGAACCTGCAGAAGCGCTCGGCTGATGCCCAGGTCGCGAGCTAGGCTGCTGACGTAGTTGCGGTCTTCCGCCAGCGCAGCCACGACCCGCATGCGGTGCGGGTTGGCGAGCGTCGCCAGCATGCGCAACAACTCATCTCCGGTCATGTCCCCAGCTTTGCGATAGCTCTTCTTGGCATCTGCCAAGGAAAGTTAGCAGGTGCTGCGCGACATAGTCAATGCTGCTGCCGGCGGTGCGAGGGAGCCGGAACTCAGATCGACCCGCGAGAGGATAACAAGCGAAGCTATTCCTGCGCACGGGAGAGCCTGCTCCCGCGGGTCAGGAAGTGCGCCTTACCATTTGGCGAGTACCCCGCGCGATTGGCTAGCCGATCCCGGGGAAGTGTAAGCGTGGCGGGCCACAGGCAAGCTGGAGGTTGACATGTCGAGCACAGACGGCGGCGACGATGGCTCGATGCGGTCGCGCGCACAGCGGGTCGCGGCTCAGATGAAGCCGGTCGCGGCCAAGATCAAGCCCCTGGCTCAGAGCACGGGGGAAGCGGCTCGTGCCCAGACGCGCAAGACCAGGGCCTGGGCGGCTCCCCATGTAGAGCGCACCGGGAAGGCGCTCGAGGAGAACGTCGCGCCCAAGGTTTCCAAGGTGCTGTCATCGGCCGCGGAGCGGATCGACCCGGCGAACGACGCCAAGCGGCCCAAGGGCCAGGGCCTGTTCGCGAGGCTCATGGCCATGTTCCGCGGCAAGCCGACCCAGCAGCCGCCCGCGTAGCGGGTTCTGCCGCACGCTGAGCTGACCTCGCCGTCGGCTGGTCCGCCATTGCCGGCACTACCCTGTGACAATGGCGACCGCCGCGGTGCCCGATCCCGCGCTCGTGGTGCTGATCGGGCCGTCTGGCGCCGGCAAGTCGACCTGGGCAGCTGCCCGCTACCGGCCAGCCGAAGTCGTCTCATCCGATGAGCTTCGCGCGGTGGTGGGTAGCGGCCAGGCGGACCTGGACGCGTCCGCCGACGCGTTCGCACTGCTCGACCAGATCGTCGCAGCTCGGCTGCGACGCGGCCTGACGACCGTGGTGGACAGCCTCGGCCTCGATCAGGCGCGCAGGCTCGCGCACCTCGACGTCGCACGCCGGGCCGGGCTGCCGGTCGTGGCCGTCCTGTTCGAGGCTGACGCGGTGGTGTGCCGGCGCCGGAACCGCGATCGTGAACGGCCCGTCCCCGCGGCGGTACTGGACAGCCAGCTGCGCCGCATGCGGGACGTACCCAGCCAGGTCGCCGAAGAGGGCTGGCAGGTGATCAGGCACGCCGAGAACGCTGCCGTCGAGCCGTCCCATGCCCCAGGCAGCGCAGCGGCCGCCGAGCTGCAACGCGCCAGGCCCGCCGAGCTGAGCCTGGTGCTGCAGGTCTCCAGGTTCCCGTGGGGCGACGACCCCGCGGCCTGGCTCGCCGCCGTCGCACAGGCAGCGGCGCAGGCCGGACTCGACGGCATCGCGCTGATGGATCACCTGATCCAGATACCTCAGGTCGGGCGCCCGTGGGAACCCATACCTGAGCCATGGGTGACCCTCGGCATGCTGGCTGGCCTGACCACCGGGCTCCGCCTTGGCACGCTGGTCAGCCCGGTGACCTTCCACGCCCCGGGAGTACTGGCCAAGATGGCCGCGACGCTGGACGCGCTCAGTGGCGGCCGGGTGTTCTGCGGCCTAGGCGCGGGCTGGTGGGAGCGCGAGCACGCCGCCTTCGGCCTGCCGTTCCCGCCTGCCGGCGAACGGCTCAGGCAGCTGGCAGTCGCGATCGAGACGCTCCGGGCCCTGTGGAGCCCTGGAACTCGGCAGTACAGCACGGACCTGGTCAGCTTGCCGGAGACGACGTGTTACCCGCGCCCCGTGTCCCAGGTCCCGATCATCGTCGGCGGCTCAGGCGAGCGCACGCTGCGGCTGGCCGCGAGGATGGCTGACGGCTGCAACCTGCCGGCCGACGAGGCCGCCCTTGACCGCAAGCTGCCCCTGGTGCGCGCACTGCTCGAGCAAGGCGGGCGCGACCCGGCCGATTTCCTCATCTCCGTGCTCGACCTTCCCGTGATCGGCCAGGACCGTGACCAGGTGGCGGCGATCGTCGAGCGGCATCGCGGCCGGATGTCGGCAGCCGCATACTCGGCGCTGCACCACGCGGGGACGCCAGGTGACCACATCGGCCGGTACCGGATGCTGGCCGAGCGTGGCGTGCGCACCGTGTTCGTCGCACTCCCCGACCTCGCCGATCCGGCCGACGTCCTTCGCCTCGCCCCGCTGGCGGCGGCCTTCAGCGCAGGCCGACGCGAGTAGAGTCGGCGGCCTGCGGCGGCAGAAGCTCGGTCCCGAATAAATTCCTATAATTCTTATCGTCATTAGCGTTATTAGGTGAGTCGGCTTGCAGGGCCCCGGGGATTCCGGGACGAGGCTTGCGGAGAGGTGCCTCACGCGCTTCGCCGCCCGGGCGCGTGACGAGTCGCCGCGTGCCCATCGCGCGAATAGCTCAAGTGACAGCGCCGACTGTCAGCACTAGCAAACATTCGCCCCGCATGATTGCTTGCTGAGGGCTCTGGATTCGGGCCGAAGAGCCACTGCGTCCTTAGCCTTATTGCCGCTAGCGGCTTAAGGCGTCGGTCGAAACCGCGCCGACCGTCGTATTGACCTGCGCGGCAACCGGAGGTCAAATGCGCGCCTCGCTGATGCAAATAACCGAGAAATTAATGCACCGCCGCGAGATAGGCAGCCGACCTGGCGAAGCCCTCGCGAGCGGGCCTACGCGAGCAGGCCGACATGCGTGAGCCAGCCAGCCAACTGATGCCCCGGT
>JASHXW010000032.1 GCA_030043395.1 Streptosporangiaceae bacterium | reverse complement strand
GCCGGCAGGTCCGCCAGGGTCACCGCGCTCGCCCCGTAGCGCCTGGCCAGCCGCTCAGCCCGGCTCGGCGTCCTGTTGGCCACGACGACCCGGGCGGCGCCCTGCCGTGTCGCCGTTGCGACAGCGAGTGAGCTCATCGCGCCGGCGCCGATGACCAGGACGTCAAGGCCCTGCAGCGGATCTGGGTTCCCGTGCGGCCTGCCGTGCAGGTCGGCGGCCATTTGCAGGCCGAGCGTCACCAGGTTCTGCCCGGCGGCGTCGATCCCGGTCTCGGCGTGGGCCCGCTTGCCGGCCCGCATCGCGACCCTGGTCAGGTCCGACAGTTCCCGGCTCAGCGTCGCGTGCTGCCTGGCCAGCTTGGCGGCCTCCCTGACCTGGCCAAGTACCTGGCTCTCGCCGACGACCATGGACTGCAGCCCGCACGCCACCGCCAGCAGGTGCTGGACAGCCCGGTCCTCGTAGTGGACATAGGCGCTTGCGGTGAGGTCGGCCAGCGGCAAGCCAGAATGCCGCGCGAGCAATTCGCAGATGGCTGCCACCGGGCCGTGGAACCGGTCCACCTCGGCGTATACCTCGACCCGGTTGCACGTGCTGAGCACCAGCGCGCCTGCGACGTCATCCGCGGAGTGCACGTCGTGCAGCAGCTTGACCTCGGCGTCGCCAGAGACCACTGCCCGCTCCAGCGTGCTCAGGGGCGCGCTGACGTGGCTCAGCCCGACGACCAGGACGCTCATGTCCCGACCGCCTCAGCCGATACCGTGCCGTCGCCGTTCAACGCTGCCCTCCTGTGCCCGTCGAGCGAGGGAACTTCGCGATCGCCGGAGTGCAGGACTCGCACGACAGAGCGGCGCTGCGCATGAAAGGCGAGGATCTGCAACTCGATTGACAGGTCGACTTTACGCACATCAACACCGTCGGGCACGTTCAGCACCACAGGTGCGAAGTTCAGGATGCTGGTCACGCCCGCGGCGACGAGCCGGTCGCAGATTGCCTGCGCGGCGGCGGCGGGGACCGTGATGGCGCCGATCATCACTCCGTACTCGGCGACCACGCCCTCGATTTCCTCCGCTGCGCGAACCGGATGGCCGGCGATCGTCGTGCCGACCACCGCGGGGTCGGAATCGATGAGCGCTGCGACGCGGAAGCCACGCGAGGCGAAGCCGCCATAGTTGGCCAGGGCCCGGCCCAGGTTTCCGGCCCCGACGATGACGACCGGCCAGTCCTGGGTGAGCCCGAGCTCCCTGGAGACCTGGTAGATCAGGTAATCGACGTCGTAGCCGACTCCGCGCGTCCCGTACGAGCCGAGGTGCGACAAGTCCTTGCGCAGCTTCGCCGAGTTCACCCCGGCCGCAGCGGCGAGCTCTTCGCTGGACACCGATGCGATATCGCGGTCGGCAAGGGTTGTGAGGGCCCGCAGGTATACCGGCAAGCGAGCGATCGTCGCCTCCGGGATGCCCTGGAGGCTGCTCTCTGACCTCGTTCGGCGAGCCATAACGCCGGCAACTCCTGGGGGATAGGCACGGCGTGCGCGACGCACGCTGGCGCCCGTCATGCTCTCGATTAACACCGTACGCCGATTAACAACGTACGCCCTTGTGAACGTTTGCACAAAGTCAGGGGTTCCAGGTGAGGGCCTGCCGCAACCTGGCCTCGTCCACGCGCCAGAAGTCATGCTGCACCCCGTCGACGAACGTGACGGGAATCATGTCCGCGTATTCGCGCAGGAGGTCGGGCGAGGCGGTGATGTCACGCTCTGTCCAGGACACGCCGAGGTCGTCGGCTACCCGCTCGATGACCGCCCTGGCCTCGTCGCACAGGTGACAGCCAGGTCGGGACAGCAGCGTGATGCTGTGCGCGCTGGTCATCGGGAGACCGAGGCGACGTAGGCGATGCCGCCGTCTGGCGCGACCGGGGCTTGCGCCAGGCCGCCGTGCTCGGCCATGCGCGCCGCCCACCAGGTCAGCCCGGCTCCCACCGCGCAGCAGGCCGCGAACAGGTCCTTCGGCGGCAAGCCCAGGTGCGCCGCCATCGAGACCCCTGGCAGCGCAACGCAGCCCGCGCTCGCCACGCCGGCCAGCGCGGGGCGCGTGACCCAGGCTGGTGAGCGATCACGTGACCACCTGTGCACTGCGAGCGATCCCGCGATCAGCGCGGCCACCATGGTGAACGCGGCCACGAACCCGATCAGGCCCTTCGGTATGACCTGGTAGAAGAGCCTGGGATCCGGCCAGGCCCTGCTGAAGGTCGCGCTGGTGTTCAGCGGATCGGTGCCGAGGATCACGACAACCACCAGCCCGATCGCCGATACCGCCAGGCGCATGGCGAACCTGGCGGGAATGCTCAGCGCCACGATCTCCGCCAGCGCTAGGGACAAGGCGAGCGGCGCGATCGCCTGCCCGCCGAGTTCCATGGCACGGAAGATCGCGCCGCTGTACCCGATCAGGTGACCGAGCGCCTGGCTCGCCATCGCGATCGCCAGGCCGCAGATCGCGACCGTCCACGCGATCATGAAGATCCGCGGGAGCCGCGCGCAGCGCGCCGCCAGCGCGCCGGTCCCCGCGATCGCGCCGACTGCGCCGAGCGTCACCACAATGAAGGAAAGCGTCATCGCTGCTTATGTTGCCCTGCACGCGTCGCGCCAAGCCGGCGGGCAGCCCAGATAGCGGCCAACTGACCCGGTGCGCTACTGCGGAAATACTCGCGTCACCCATTAAGCTAGGTGCATGTGACGGCCGTATCTAGACCCCCTGACCAGCCAGGACATGACGAGCGAGCCGTAATCGCGGGGGCGGCCGCTGCCGCCGCCGCATCGGTAAGCCAGCCGCTGGTGGCACCGGACCCGAGGTCCGGCGCCTTCTTTGATGTAGACAACACGCTGATGCGCGGCGCCTCCATCTACCACTTCGCCAGAGGCCTGGCGGCACGCAAGATGTTCGGCCCGGCCGATCTGGCCAAGATGGCGATCGGCCAGATGGTCTTCCGCGCGCGCGGAGCGGAGAACGCGGATCACATCGAGGCCGCTCGCGAGGCAGCGCTCGCATTCGTCGCAGGCCAGAAGGTCGCCGACATCGTCGCGCTCGGCGAGGAGATCTACGACGAGACGATGGCGGACCGCATCTGGGAGGGCTCCCGAGAGCTCACCCAGCGTCACCTGGAGGCCGGCCAGCGGGTCTGGCTGGTCACCGCGACGCCGGTGGAGCTGGCCGAGATCCTCGCGCGCAGGCTCGGCCTCACCGGCGCCCTGGGCACCGTGGCCGAGACCTCAGACGGCGCCTATACCGGCCGGCTGGTTGGCGGGCTGCTGCATGGAGAGGCCAAGGCGGAGGCTGTGCTCGCGCTGGCCGAGCGGGAGCACCTCGACCTGGGCCTGTGCAGCGCGTACAGCGACTCCGCCAATGACGTGCCGATGCTGAGCCTCGTCGGGCATCCCAGCGCCGTCAACCCCGATCCGCGGCTGCGCTCCATGGCCCGGGAGCGCGGCTGGCCGATCTATGAGTTCCGGCGCGGGCGCAAGGCCACGATCATCGCGATACCGGTAGCGGCGGGGGCAGGCGTGGTGGCCGGCGGCCTCGCCGCGGCCATCGCGGTCCGTCGCCACCGGGCAGCTATCAGCTAGGCGAGCGCGCAGAACGCCGCCCCCGCCGGGCCGGCGAAGGAAAGCTACGCCTCCTCGGGCGGTGGCCACTCACCGAAAGCCGGGCCGCGCTCGGCCAGCAGCTCGTCGATCTTCCTGCCGATGACGTCCTTGACCTTTCCTGCCAGTTCGGCGATCACGTCCTCGTCCTCCCACTGGTCGGGCGTGAAACCGTCGGTCGGCACGGGATCGCAGAACTCGATAATCCAGTTCGACGGGAGCGGGATCGCGCCAATCGGCCCGAGCCAGGGGAAGAGCGGCGTTATCGGAAAATAGGGCAGCTTCAATCGGGCGGCCAGCTCCGGCCAGTCGGCCACCATCGGGTAGATCTCCTCGGCGCCCACGACGGCGCACGGAATCATCGCCGCGCCGGCGCGCAGCGCCGTGCGAGCGAAACCGCCGCGGCCAAACCGCTGCAGCCGGTACCGATTACTGAACGGCTTGCCAATTCCCTTGAAACCTTCTGGAAATACTCCGACAAGCTCGCCGGATGCCAGCAGCCGCTCAGCCTGGTCCGGATGGGCTGGCACGTGACCGCTCACCTTCGCCATCTGGCCAAGTACCGGGAGCGTGTAGACCAGATCGGCGCTGAGCAGCCTCAAGTTCCGGTGCGCCGGATGCTCGTCGAGAATGCCGACCTGCATCATGATCGCGTCGAACGGCAGCACGCCGGAATGGTTGGCGACCACGAGGGCCCCGCCCTGCGCTGGCACGTGCTCAAGCCCGCGCATCCGAACCCTGAACCAATTCCGGTACAGCCCGCGTGCGGCGGGCATCAGTACCGCGGCGTTGAGCTCCGGGTCGAAGCCGGTATCCGGATCTACCTCGTACTCCCCGGCGGCGCGCCGCCGCACGAAGTCTGCCGCCCCGGCCAGGCGTTCACGCCATTGGCCGGCGAATTGAGCTCCCGGGTCGCTCATATTCGGCTCTCCGCATCGCCAGTCACCGCTGGCAGGCCCGATCGGCCTGGCCGACCCGCCAGGCCGGACCCTACTTCTTGTTCCTGCGCTGAACGCGCGTCTTGCGCAGCAGCTTGCGGTGCTTCTTCTTCGCCATCCGCTTGCGCCGCTTCTTGATTACTGAGCCCACGAGACCACCCTCGATCCGATACCACGCGCGACTGCGTGCCTGTCAACGCCGCCGCACTCACGGCAGGGCGCACGCCAACGCCAAAGCGTACCCCGGCCTGGCCACCGCAGTCGCCCCGGCCTGTTACCGCCGGCGGATCAGCCCGCGGCATCGGCGCCCTCGGATCAGCCTGCTTCGACGAACGCGTCCCTGAGATACTGGTCGACCGCGCGTTCAGGCACCCGGAACGAGCGGCCGACTCGGATCGCCTCCAGGTCCCCGGAGTGAACGAGACGGTAGACGGTCATCTTTGACACACGCATGATCGCCGCCACCTCAGCCACCGTCAGGAAGCGGACGGCACTGAGCGGAGTTGCCTCTGCTGCCATCGATAGCCCTCTCCGGCGCCATGCTGCGCCAAGCGATATCCAGCGCACCAGTCACGCCCGTATCCAGCGTAATTCGTACACGCAAAAGGGCAACCCCGTAACGATGCCGAATTGGCCATGATAGACCGGCCGATGCCGTTTTGTTATGCCGTCATCGGCGCAGAGCCGTCGTGGACCGGTTTTCGCGACCGCTAGCCGCTTCCGAGCTCCCTGCCGCGGTCGCGAGCCGCCTCGATCGCGGCCAGGAAAGCCGCTCTCACGCCGTGCCGCTCGAGTTCCCTGATCGCGTTGATCGTGGTCCCGCCAGGCGACGTCACCGCCTCGCGGAGGATAACCGGATGCTCGCCGGACTCGCGCAGCATGGTCGCGGCGCCGTAAACGGCCTGCTTCACCATTTCCAGAGCGGTGCTCCGCGGCATTCCGAGCAGGATGCCAGCGTCGACCATGGACTCGACCAGGAAGTACACGTAGGCCGGCCCGCTGCCGGACAGCGCCGTGGCGGCATCCTGCTGCGACTCGGGAATGCGCAGCACCTTGCCGACCGGCCGCAGCAGCTCCTCGGCCCGGCGCAGGTGCTCCTCCCTGGCGTGACGGCCTGGCGAGATCAGGCTCATCGCCTCGTCGACGAGGACCGGCGTGTTCGACATCACCCTGACAACGGGCGCTTCGGCGGTCAGCCTGGACTCGATGAACCTGGTCGTGATCCCGGCCGCGACCGAGATCACGAGCTGGCTGGCGGTGACCCTCGGGGCGATCTGCTCGAGCAGCGTCCCCATGTCCTGCGGCTTGACGGTGATGACCAGCGTGTCGGCCTTGCCAGCGGCCTCGGCGGCGGTCGTCACCTCGATGCCGTACGCGTCGGCCAGGGCCGCCATCCGGTCCGGCCGCCGGACAGCCGCGATCACCTCAGACGGCGCGATCCCGGCCCTGAGCATGCCTGACAGCAGGGCCTCGCCCATCTGGCCGGCGCCCAGTATCGCGATCACGCTCACGAGCGTAGCGTCCCGGGTCCGGCCGCCGGGTGCGGGCGGCTACCGAGCCGTGAGCGGCTCCGGCGCCGTCCGGCGTGATCGCGGCCGCGCGCAGGCCGGACCGGATCGCTGCCCTCACCGACTCGTACGGCATCGAGGTCACGACCGCCGCCGAGGCCGCCGGCAAGGCCGACACCCTGGTGATCACCGTCAAGCCGCAGGACATGGGAGCGCTGCTCGAGCAGATCGCGCCGAGTGTCACCGCCAGCCAGCTGGTGATCTCGGTCGCGGCCGGGATCACGACCAGGTTCATCGAGTCCAGGCTGGCCGCCGACGCTCCCGTTGTCCGGGTGATGTCGAACACGCCGGTTCTGGTCGACGAGGCGATGAGCCTGATCTCGCCCGGCAGTCACGCCAGGGAAGAGCACCTGCGCCGCGCCGAGGAGCTGCTGCGCCCGGTCGGAAAGGTGCTGCGGATTCCCGAGTCGCAGCAGGATGCCGCCACGGCGCTGTCGGGCAGCGGGCCGGCCTACGTTTACTTCCTGGTCGAGTCCATGGTCGACGCGGGCATCCTGCTCGGAATGCCGCGGAGCACCGCGCTGGAAATGGTGAAGCAGGCCGTTTACG
>JASHXW010000292.1 GCA_030043395.1 Streptosporangiaceae bacterium | reverse complement strand
GACATGGTGCACCTGACCAGGAACCTGAACCGCGACTTTGACGAGCGTTACGCCCGGGCGCGGCTGGGCGAGCTGGGGATCCCGCCGAAGAAGAAAGCCGGCCGTGTGTCCGGCGGCCAGCAGGCGCAGCTCGCGCTGACGATGGCGCTGGCCCGGCGGCCGCGGCTGCTGATCCTGGACGAGCCGCTCGCCGCCCTCGACCCGGTCGCCCGCGAGGAGTTCCTGGCGAGCGTGCTGACCGCGATGGCCGAGGACGGCGTGTCGGTGCTGCTGTCCTCGCACGCGCTGGCCGAGCTGGACCGGGTGGCCGACTACCTGATCGTGCTGTCCGGCGGTGAGCTGCGGCTGGCCGGCGAGACCGATGACCTGCTGGCGGGCCATCGGGTGCTGACCGGGCCGGCCGCCGAAGCGGACAAGTACGCCCGGCAGCTGGGCGCGATCCAGGTCAGGCAGGCGGCGGCGCTGGCTCATCTGCTCGTCCCGCCCGGCTTGCCTGGCGGGCCTGCGGTGCCGGCGCCGCACGACTGGGAGGCCCATCCGGTTGGCCTGGAAGAGCTGACGCTGGCCTACCTGCGGCAGCCCGCCCCCCGCGCTTCCGCGCCGGGCAATCCCCTCGTTCTGCACACCGCGCCTACGGAGGCAGCCCGATGACCGCGATCACCACGCCCGCGCAGCCGGCGGCGGACACCGGGCCGCGGCCGGTGCCGTGGCGGCGGATGATCTGGGTTACCTGGCGGCAGCACCGGGCGGCGATCATCAGCGTCCCCGCCGTGCTCGGTGCCGTCGCCGTGGTCCTGTGGATCGCCGGGCTGAAGATCCACCACGATTACGCCGCGGTGAGCGCGTGCAGGCCGGTCCGGTCGGCCACGTGCCAGAACCTGACCAGCGCGTTCAACCAGACCGACTGGACCATCGGCAATACCGTCTCCATCCTGGTGGCACTCGCCCCGGCCCTGATCGGGGCGTTCGCGGGCGCACCCCTGCTGGCCCGCGAGCTGGAAACCGGCACGTTCCGCTATGCCTGGACTCAAGGGTTCGGCCGGGTCCGGCAGACCGTCGCCCGGCTCGTGCTGCTCGCCGTCGTGATGACGACCGCGGCCGCCGCGTTCGACCAGGTCTTCGTCTGGTTCTTCCGGCCGTTCCTGCCGGCCGAGGGCCTGACCGACCTCGACGCGGGGGTGTTCACGACGCACGGGATCGACTTCGCCGCCTGGACGCTGGCGTCGTTCTGCATCGGCGCGTTCGCCGGAATGGTGCTGCGGCGGATCGTGCCGGCGATGGCCGCGACGCTCGGCGCCTACCTGGGCCTCTACCTGCTGGCCTGGGGGGTGTTGCGCAGCCACTACCTGCCGGTCCTGGTCAGCAAGAATCCGGGAACGGGGTTCGCCGGGGCTAATGCCGCGAGCGCGCCCTGGGTCTTGTATTCCACCTACACGACGGCCGGCGGGAAGCAGGCCAACATGGCGCTGGTTAACCGGCTGATCGAGCAGCTCCAGCACTATCAGGGCGGGCCGTCGGACGGACCGGTGCCGACCCTGGCCTCGCACGGCATTACCCAGTGGTATCACTACATCCCGGTGAGCCGGTTCTGGCCGATGCAGTTCATCGAGGCCGGCTGGCTGCTCGCGCTGTCGGCACTGCTGGTCGCGGCCACCGTCTGGCTTGTCCGCCACCGCGCCGCCTGACCCGGGGGTCATCCGGAGACGGCGGGCGCCGCCGCCCGAGCCATGCTGGGGCGATCTGCGCGGTCAACCTTGACGGGGGCATGGCATGACATTCGAGATCCGGCGCGCCGTGCGGCTGATGTTCCCGGCGTCGTGGCCTCGGAGAGCGCGCTACGTCGCGGGGGCAATCTCGAATTGGCCCTCGACGACGAGCTGACCTGCACGTTCATGCCGTCGAACAGCGGGATGGCCTGTGTGGAGCTCGCTGGGGCGCCAGATCTCTCAAGACTGTGAGGAGCGCACCGCGAACCTGCGTTAGGGGTCGCGGTGAGCTTCCCCGCTTTCCCGGACACCTTGGGAGACCGGGGGAAGCTCAGTGCCGTCTTTCTCGAGACTGGCGGTTCGGGCTGGTTGTGTCACCATGACTCAAGGTGATGCCGACCCGGGGCCCTCGGGGAGCGACGGAGGCCAGTGCGATGCGATTGGTCAGGCGGCGCAGCGCCGCGATGGTTACGGTGGTCGCGGCCATCGGGTTGTACCCGGTGTTGCTGAGCGGCGGAGGCGCGTCGGCGGCGGGTCCGCCGGTGGTTGCCGACGGGCGGGCGACGGTGTCGGGCGGGGGCTGGGGGAAGGCGAAGGAGGTGCCCGGGACCGGGGCGCTGAACACGGGCGGGACGGCCGGGGTGTCCTCGGTATCGTGCGGGTCGGCGGGTAATTGCGGCGCCGCGGGAACGTACCAGGCCGGCTCGGGCGTCCGGGCGTTCGTGGTCAGCGAGGTGAACGGCGCCTGGCTCACGGCGCGGGAGGTGACTGGCCCGGCTGGCTTCGGCGCTGGCGGGGATGCCGGGATTAGCTCGGTGTCGTGCGCAGGAGGCAGTTGCAGCGCGGGCGGCTATTTCAAGGACGCCTCGGACCAGGATCAGGCGTTCGTCGTCAGCGCGGTGAAGGGCAAGTGGGGAAAGGCGCGAGAGGTGCCGGGCACGGCGGCCCTCAACGCCGACGGTTATGCCGGAGTCACCTCGGTGTCGTGTGCGGCGGCGGGCAGCTGCAGTGCTGGCGGGTATTACACCGACGGCTCCGGCCACGAGCAGGCGTTCGTCGTCAGTGAGGTGAAGGGCCGGTGGGGCACCGCGCGGGAAGTGCCCGGCACGGCTGGCCTCAATAAGGACGGCCAGGCGCAGGTCAAGTCGGTGTCGTGCGCCTCGGCGGGCAATTGCGGCGCGGGCGGGTACTACACCGACGGCTCCGACCTGGATCAGGTGTTCGTCGTCAGCGAAGTGAAGGGCCGCTGGGGCACCGCGCAGGAGGTGCCCGGCACCGCGACCCTCAGCATGGGCGGGGAAACCTGGCTCTACTCCGTGTCGTGCGGATCGGCGGGCAGCTGCGCCGCCGGAGGCTACTACCTCACGCCGACCGCCACTGGCAGTCAGCACGCGTTCGTCGTCACCGAGGTGAAGGGCAGGTGGGGCACCGCGCGGCAAGTGCCCGGCACGGCGGCCCTCAGCAAAGGCGGAATCGCCTGGGTCAGCTCGGTGTCGTGCCCGGCGGCGGGCAGCTGCAGTGCCGGCGGATACTACGGCAACAGCACCAGCAGCCTTGACCAGGCGTTCGTCGTCACCGAGGTGAAGGGCCGGTGGGGAACTGCGCAGAAGGTCCCCGGCACCGCGGCCCTCAACAAAGGCGGGTACGCGGGGATCAACGCGGTGTCATGCGCGGCCGCGGGCGCCTGCGCCGCCGCCGGGACCTATAAGGACGCCTCCGGCCACTTCCAGGCGTTCGTCGTCACCCAGGTAAAAGGCAGATGGGGCTCGGCTGAAGAAGTGCCCGGCACCGCGGCCCTCAACAAAGGCGGCCAGGCCGCGACCACCACGGTGTCCTGCGCGCCAGCAGCCAGCTGCAGCGCCGGCGGATACTACAACGGCAAATCCGGCCACCAGCAAGCGTTCGTCGTCAGCCAGGTGAAGTTATACCTGGCCAACCAGCGGTGGTCGGCCGGAGCCCTTGAAGCCCGCTGATTCGGGGCGTCCGGTCAGTACGGTTCCGTACGCTACCGTCCGGGTCATGTTAAGCTGGAAACATGACAACCGTCAGAGCCGAGGACGTGCGGATACCCCGTCATGCCCGGGAAGCCGTCGCCCGCCACGAGCCAGTCATAGTCGAGAACCGGGAACGGCCTGT
>JASHXW010000291.1 GCA_030043395.1 Streptosporangiaceae bacterium | reverse complement strand
CTGCGCCAGCCCGACGAGCGCGTTGAGGTTCGCGCCGTCCACGTACACCTGGCCGCCAGCGGCATGCACGAGGTCGCATACCTCGCTGACCGTCGACTCGAACACTCCGTTGGTCGACGGGTACGTCAGCATGATCGCCGCCACGGAGCCCTCCTGCGCGTCCAGCTTCGAACGCAGGTCAGTCAGGTCGATGGCGCCGTCCGAGCCGCACTTGACCACCACGACCCGCAGGCCCGCCAGCACGGCGGAGGCCGCGTTCGTGCCGTGGGCGGACTCGGGAATCAGGCACACAGTCCGTCCGGGCTCGTTCCTGGACCGGTGGTACTGCCTGATGGCCAGCAGCCCGGCAAGCTCACCCTGGGAGCCTGCGTTCGGCTGCAGTGAAACGGCGTCGTACCCGGTGATCGCGATCAGGGCGTCCTGCAGTCCCTGGATCAGCTCGCGGTACCCGGCCGCCTGCTCCGCTGGAGCGAACGGGTGCAGCCCGGCGAACTCGGGCCAGCTGATCGGCTCAATCTCCGCGGTGGCGTTCAGCTTCATGGTGCATGAGCCCAGCGGGATCATCGACCGGTCGAGCGCGATATCGAAGTCGGACAGCTTGCGCAGGTAGCGGAGCATCGCGGTCTCGCTGCGATAGGCGGAGAACACCGGATGGGTCAGGAACTCACTCCCGCGCCGCAGGGAGGCCGGCACGCCGGCGAGGGCGTCGTCGTCTTCGGCACCAGGCAGCACCGGGCCGGGCTGGCCAGTGATCGCGGCGACCACGTCAGCGACATGCTGGTCGGTGGTCGTCTCGTCGCAGGCGACCTGGACGGTGTCGGGCCCGGCTAGGTGCAGGTTGTAGCCGGCGGCGCTGGCCCTCTGCACGGCTTGCGCAGCCCCCTGCGGCACGATCACGCGCACGGTGTCGAAGAACGCATCGGTGGTCGTCGTCAGGCCTGCGGCGGCCAGCGATCGGGACAGGCTCGCCGCGCGGCCGTGGACTCGGCGCGCGATCGACGTGAGCCCGTCGGGGCCGTGGTAAGCCGCGTACATGGCGGCCACCACGGCGAGCAGGACCTGCGCCGTGCAGATATTGCTCGTGGCCTTCTCGCGCCGGATGTGCTGCTCGCGTGCCTGCAACGCGAGCCGGTAGGCGGGATGGCCGTCCGCATCGATCGAGACCCCGACCAGGCGGCCTGGGAGCTGGCGCTTGAGCTCCTCGCGGACGCAGATGTAGCCGGCCTGAGGGCCGCCGTACCCCATGGGGACGCCGAAGCGCTGGGTGCTGCCGACGGCGATATCGGCGCCGAGCTCGCCGGGCGGAGTGAGGAGCGTCAGCGCGAGCAGGTCGGCCGCCACGGCGGCGACGGCGCCGCGCGCCTGCGCCGCCGCGATGACGGGGCGCAGGTCACGCACCTCGCCGCTGGCACCGGGATACTGCACCAGCATGCCGAACAATTCCCCGTCCGGCTGCTGCGCAATGAGCTCGGGTGTCACGTGCCCGGTCACGAGCGTGATCCCCAGCGGCTCGGCCCTGGTAGCCAGGACGGCCAGGGTCTGCGGCAAGCAGTCCTCGTCGGCCAGGAAGATGGTGCCCCTGGCGGATGCCCGGTGCGCGAGCGTCATGGCCTCGGCCGCCGCCGTGGCCTCGTCGAGCATCGAGGCGCCTGCCACAGGCAGCGCGGTGAGGTCCTCGATCATGGTCTGGAAGTTCAGCAGCGCTTCTAGGCGGCCCTGGGAGATCTCCGGCTGGTAGGGCGTATACGCGGTGTACCAGGCAGGGCTCTCGAGCACGTTCCTGCGGATGACCGGCGGGGTGATCGTCGCGTAGTAGCCAAGGCCGATCATCGAGGTGCGCACCTGGTTCTTCGCCGCGAGTGCCCGCAGCGCGTCAAGCGCCTGATCCTCGGACAGTGGCTCGGGCAGGCTCAGCGGCTTGGCGATCGCGAGCCCGGCGGGCAGCGCAGCGCTGGTCAGGTCGTCGAGGGAGGAGTAGCCGACTGCGGCGAGCATCCGCTGCTGGTCGCGGTCGTCTGGGCCGATGTGCCGCTGGGCGAAGTTCACGACGCGCTCCTGGAGTCGGGTCGGCGGCGGACGGCGGCTGCCGCCCGGCTCCCCCTCTGTCGCGTGCCGGCGGCGCTGTGGGGCAGACTCCAGAGCTGCTTGTCCCGTCCGGTCCTGGCTGCCTGAGAGGTTCCGGGGATGTTGCCCCTTCGGCGCCGGACGCTGGCCGCGTTCGGACTCTCCCGGACGGTGTCGTTAGCGGTTCCGAGCGTACTCCAGGATCGGCGCGACATCGATGCACTGATCGCCGCGTTGTGCCTTAGATGTCGTCCCAGCGGAACAGGCGCACCGCGATCAGCGTCACGGCCGCGCTGAATGCCAGCAGGATGCCGATCGCGGGCAGCGCGGAGGCCGGACCCTCACCTCTGGCCATCACGTCGAGCATCCCGTTCACCAGGTAGCGCAGCGGCATCGCGTAGGACACTTGCTGCACCCAGGACGGGGCGAAGTCCAAAGGCAAGAACGCGCCGCCAAGAAACGCCATCGGCAAGATGATGAGGTTCGCGATCGAGGTAGCCGCCTGCTGGGTCTTCGATATCGCGCCGACCAGCAGGCCGATCGACATGAACGCGAGTATGCCGCAGATGACAAGCGGTATCGACATCCACCAGGCAGCCGTGAGCTGGAGCCCGAAGTACGGCAGCCTGGCGATCAGCAGGAACACGGCAAGCTGGATCAGGCCGACCACCACGGCGATGCCGATCCTCGCGGCCACGATCGACGCCGTGCTCACCGGGGCGAGGCGCAGCCGCCGCAGCAGCTTGTTCTGCCGCCAGTTCACCAGCGTGATGGCCGCGCCGAAGGTAGCACCCGAAGCCAGAGCCCAGCCGAGCAGGCCAGGGGTGAAGTACTGGATGGGCTTGAGCGTGGAGCTGTCGACCTGGCCGGAAGCCAGGCTGTAGATCGCGGGCCTTCCGGACGCAGCCTGGTTGGCCGATTGCACGATCGAGCTCAGCTCGGAGTTCACCAGCCCGGCCTTGGTCTGGTCCGCGATCGAGTAGCGCACGACCAGGGTGTCGCCGACCTGGCGGACCGCAGCGTCGTAAGCGCCCTTGCGCACGCCAGCGAGCGCGGTTGCCCAGGACCGGCCTGGATGGATGGTCATGATCTTCGCCAGCGCCCGCGGGCTCGCGGCCTGGGCATCGCGCAGCAGGCTCACCCGGCCGACCGTGACCAGGTCGAGCTTGGGCACGTTGTCGCTCTTGTAGATCGTGCCGAAGAACAGCAGGAACAGGATCGGCAGGAGGATCGAGAAGACCAGCGCCACGCGGTCCCGCACGAAGCCGAGGAACATCGCGCGAGACAGGCTGGTGAAGCCGCCGCCCTTCAAGCCCGGTACTCCCTTCCAGTCAGGTGCAGGAACACGTCCTCCAGCGTCGCGCCCTGGACGCGCAGCCCGGTCAGCGCACCAGCCTGCGCCAGGCCGGACAGGACCCGTGCGGGGTCCTTGGTTGAGATCGACAGCGACACGCCGTCGTCGCTGACCACGGGCTCGCTGTTCCTGGCGGACGACCCCCTGTCCGCCGGGGCCGGGCCCGCCAGGGCCGCGGCCTGGTCGGCGCTGAGCACGCCGGACTCGACGGAGATCCGCAGTGGCTGGTCAAGCTCGCGCACGAGCGCGGCAGGCGGGCCGGTCCGCAGGATCTTCCCGTGATCCATGATGGCGACGCGGTCGCACAGCAGTTCGGCCTCGTCCATGTGGTGCGTGGTCAGCATGACGGTCCGCCCCGAGTCGCTGATCTGGCGCAGCAGGTCCCACAGGTTGCGCCTGGCCTGCGGATCGAGCGAGCCGGTCGGCTCGTCAAGGAAAAGCAGCTCGGGATCGTGCACGAGGGCGCACGCGATCGAGAGGCGCTGCGCCTGGCCGCCAGATAGCTTCTCGGTGAGCGTGCCGGCATGGTCGGCGAGGCCGACGGTGTCGAGCATGACGTCGGCGGCCGAGGCAGGCACGTGGTACAGCGAGGCGAAGGTGCGGATCTGCTCCCTGGCTGTCAGGCGCTCGAAGAACGAGGACGCCTGAAGCTGGACGCCGATCCTGGGCAGCAGCCGCGGGTTGCGCGGCCAGGCCGCCATGCCGAGCACCGTGACTTCGCCAGAGTCTGGCTGGCGCAGTCCCTCGACGATCTCCAGGGTCGTGGTCTTCCCTGCCCCGTTGGGCCCGAGTATGCCGAAGAACTCTCCTGGCTGGACGTCGAAGCTCACCCCGTCGACGGCGGCAAGATTGCCGTAGGACTTGCGCAGGTCGCGGACGGATATGGCTTCAGGCACGGGGCGCACTCTAACACGGCGGAACGGATCAACGCGATATGACGCGAATCGGGTGAAGGGTCCTAGCCGGTCTTCCTGGCTCGCCGCCTGGCCAGCTCGTCATTGCCGGAGTCCTGGTGGCTGTCGCTCGGGGAACCAGGGTGGGAAGGGCCGCCCGGACCTGCCGGGTTGCCCGGGCCTGCCGGGTTGTCCGGGCCATCGGGACTGCCCGGGCTCGCGGTCCCGTCATCGCCCTCGCCGTCGGCAGGCAAGTTAGCGAGCGAGCCTTCGACGTCCTGCCACACCCGGCCAAGGACGATGCCGAAGACGCACTGACCGCCGTGCAGCAGGTCCACGACCTCGTGGTCGGAGGTGCAGGCGTACACGCTGGCACCGTCGCTGATCAGCGTGACCTGAGTGATGTTGGTCGTGACATTCTGGCGCAAGTACGTGACGGC
>JASHXW010000031.1 GCA_030043395.1 Streptosporangiaceae bacterium | reverse complement strand
GCGGCGCCGCTAGCGCGCCGTTGATTAGGTCGCTCCTTGGTATTAGCGTAATGGTCCACGCGTATCGCGCCCGGTATGGCATCGGGTTGCTGGCCGGGCCGCGCCGAGGTTTGGTGGGACCGATGAGACGATTCCAGGTCCGGATGCTGCTCCTAGGTGCGGCGGCGGTCGCTTGTGCCGCGGCGCTGGTGGCCGCGGGCGCCGCGTACGGCGGTACTGTGCCGGCTGCCCGGGCGGCGGCCACCGCCGGCGGCCCCTGGGGCAAGGCGATCGAGGTGCCCGGCCTGAGTGCCCTGAGCACGCGCGGGGCCGCCAGGGTCACCTCGGTGTCGTGCGCCTCAGCGGGCAACTGCGCGGCGGGCGGGTTCTACGGGGACAAGCGGGGTCAGCAGGGTTTCGTGGCCAGCGAGCGGGACGGCCGCTGGGGCAGCGCGATCGCGGTGCCCGGCCTGAGCGCGCTGAACAAGGGTGGCGGCGCCGAGGTCGTGTCGGTGTCGTGCACCTCGGCGGGCAACTGCGCCGCTGGGGGTTACTATTCCTGGGATCCTGGCGTTGCCTTTTTCCGCACGAGGGCGTTTGTCGCTACCGAGCGCAGGGGCACCTGGGGCAATGCCGTGGCCTTGCCGACGGGAGATGGGCAGGTTGACTCCGTCTCCTGCACGTCCGCCGGGTACTGCCTGGCCGGCGGCGACACCGCCTCCGAGTATTTCTACAACCACAACGCGTTCCTCGTCGAGCAGCGGGCCGGGCACTGGGGCCATCTCAGGGATGCCGGGCTGCGGATGCTCAAGCACCTCAATTCGTGGATCAGCTCGGTTGACTGCCCGTCGGCGGGCAACTGCGCGGTCGGCGGGGGCTACGAGGACACATCCGAAAACCAGCAGGGGTTCGTGGCCGTCGAGCAGAACGGCGTGTGGGGCGCGGCGACCGAGTTGCCCGGCGCGGGGGTCCTGAACGTGGGCGGGAGCGCGGACGTCGTGTCGGTAAGGTGCGGCGCGGTGGGGAGCTGCGTGGCCGGCGGGTATTACGCCGACGCTGCGGGGGACTATCAGGGCTTCGTGGCCGTCGAGCAGAGCGGCGTGTGGGGCGCGGCGATCGAGGTGCCCGGCCTGGGGACCCTGAACGCGGGCGGCAGGGCCGGTGTCACCGCCGTGTCGTGCGGCTCGGCGAGCAGCTGCGTGGCCGTCGGGGCCTACACCGACGGTGCCGGGAACCGTCAGGGGTTCGTGGTCGTGGAGCAGGACGGCGTGTGGGGCACGGCGATCGAGGTGCCCGGTCTGGGGGCCCTGAACAAGCACGGGAACGCCTTCGTCAACTCTGTGTCGTGCGCCTCAGCCCGCAGCTGCGCGGTCGGCGGGTTCTACAGCGACTCTGCCGGGAACCGTCAGGGGTTCGTGGCTGTCGAGCGGAACGGCGTGTGGGGCGCGGCGATTGAGCTGCCCGGCCTGGCGGCCCTGAACACTGGCGGGCGCGCCGAGGTTGGTCCGGTGTCATGCCCCTCCCCAGGCACCTGCGTCGCCGGCGGGTCTTTCCGCGGCCGATCCGGTCACGGCAAAGGATTCGTCACCCAGACCAGATAGCGCATCCCTCGGCCCGGTACAGCGGCCGCACCTGGACGGTGCTGGCCTCCTGGTCGCTACACAGCTGATGATCGCCCTGCCTGACACCGGCCGAGGAGGCCGGGATTCGCCTTCCTAGCTGCGCTCTCCGACCCAGGAGGCGATCAGGTCGGCCGCCTCCGTTCGCGCACCCGACGGCTCGAGCAGGTAGTGGTCGCCCTTGAGGAACTCGAGCCTCTTATCGGACGCGCCGATCGCGCCGAACAAGGCCCGCGCGTCACTGTCGTACACGCCGGTATCCGCCGTCGCCTGCACGACAAGCGACGGCACCGTGATCCGGCGCAGATGCGGAGCCGCCGTGCACTGCGAGGTACGCAGGCTCCACATCGACAGCCAGCTGCGCAGCGTGCTGGCCGTCCCGATGCCGAAGACGCCATAGTTCGCCTTGACCGGCTCGCCCAGGTAGCACCAGTTCGGCCGCCGGTCCGACGGCTCGATCGCAGGGTCGATCATCCGCAGGTCCGCCCATGTCCTGTGCAGCGTGAACATGCGGTCCCTCGCTCGCGTCCCGGCCATCGCGGCAAGCTGCCCCAGTGCCCAGTCGGTAATGCGCTCGTTGCGTTCGCGTTGCGCCGACCGGTAGCGAAGCTGGAATTCGTCGCTGTAGGGCGGCCCGTTATGCAAATCAAAGGGATCAAGGTCCGGATCGACGGACAGCGGGTCGGACTCGTCGGTGACCGACGGGTCGAGCCAGTTGGTCAGGACCTCCGGTCGCCCGGAGTGCGCGGCCAGGGCGACGAACAGGTCTCCGCGCGGCAAGTGCTCGATCGCCTCAACCGGGCGCATGCCAGCCGTCGGGGTGACGTTCGGCTCGACCGCCTGGGACTGGTAGGCGGCCATCAGCGACCCGCCGCCGGAGTTGCCGAGCAGCACGATGCGCTCGACCCCGGCGTGCTCGCGCAGCCACCGGACGCCGACTCCGATCTCGGCGAGCGCGTGATCGAGCAGGAAATGCGCCTCGGCACCGCGGAAGCGGGTGTTCCAGCCCAGGAACCCGTACCCGCGCTCGGCCATGAACGACGCCAGGTAGTGCTCGGAGAAGTCCACGTTGTAGTGCGTGGCGATGAACGCCGTCGCCGGCTGCTCGCCTACCAGGCGGTGGTAAATGCCCTGGCACGGATGCCCGCCTGCCCCGGCGCGGCCTATGACTGGCGACGGCAGCCCCACGAACTCCCTGACTATCTCGCTCATCGGCACCCCTTGAGTGGCAGGCTGGTGTCCTTTGACTGAAACTGAGTTTAGATTTATGAACAGGACCAGCATCCGACCGTACCGAGGAGGCCAGCGATGCAGTGGCGGAATGAGGAGTTCGATCTCGGCGGCGTGAACCACCTGGCGCTGGTGTGCTCGGACATGAAGCGGACGGTCGAGTTCTACACGCAGGTGCTCGGCATGCGGCTGATCAAGACGCTGGACCTGCCGGCCGGATCCGGCCAGCACTTCTTCTTCGACATGGGCGGCGGCAACGCCCTCGCCTTCTTCTGGTTCCCGGATGCGCCGGATCCAGTTCCCGGCGTCTCGGCGCCGGTGACGGTCCCCGGCTTCGGCGAGTGGACCAGCGCGGTCGGGTCGATGAACCATGTCGCGTTTAACGTCCCCGAGGAGAGGTTCCTGGAGTACCGGGCCAAGCTCAAGGCCAAGGGCGTGAAGGTGAGCCCGATCATCGACCACGACGACAGCGAGTTCGGCGTGGCCAGTGAACTGCACCCTGGCGTGTTCGTGCGGTCGTTCTACTTCCA
>JASHXW010000290.1 GCA_030043395.1 Streptosporangiaceae bacterium | reverse complement strand
GTCATCCCGGTGACCGAGGCGGTCGACTGGTTCCAGTACGACACCGCCACTGACACGGGGTGGCCGACGCCGTCCAACCCGTACGCGCAGCCCGCGCCGTACAACTACCCGGACTGGGGACAGGTGATGCTGCACCTGAAGCCAGCCAGCTA
Source organism: Streptosporangiaceae bacterium (assembly GCA_030043395.1). The sequence continues at coordinate 4,037 of JASHXW010000290.1, read as the reverse complement.
AGGGCAGAAGCTGGCCCGCGGCGGGCCTGACCTGCCGCGGGCCAGCTTCGCAAGCTGGCCGCCCGATGGCGGCTAGCACGGCACGGCTGGCCGGGGGAAGATACGACTGGGAGGACAGGGCATGCGATTCGCGCTTCGCCGCCTGGGCTTTTTCGCCCTGACCTTGTGGGTGGCAGTCACGCTCAATTTCTTGCTGCCCAGGCTCATGCCAGGAAACCCGGCGCTGGCGATGGTCTCCAAGTTCAAGGGCGGGGTATCTCCGACAGCGCTGAAGGCCCTTGAGGCGCAATTCGGCGTCGATACTCATGAGCCCTTGATCCACCAGTACTTCACCTACCTGGGCAACATGGCGCAGGGCAAGTTCGGCACGTCGCTGTCGGAATACCCGGCGTCGGTGGCCCACATCGTCTTCGACGCCATTCCCTGGACACTCGGGCTCGTCGGCGTGACGACGGTCCTGGCGTTCCTGCTCGGCACCGGAATCGGCATCGTCGGCGCCTGGCGACGCGGCGGCATGCTCGACAGCCTGATGCCCCCGGTGTTCGTCGTCACCTCGGTCATCCCGTATTTCTGGCTCGGACTGGTCCTGATCCTGATCTTCGGCGTCAAGCTGCACTGGCTGCCGTACTTCTTCAGCTACAACTTCACGGTCACGCCGACCTTCTCGCTGTCGTTCATCTGGGACATCATCCAGCACGCGATACTCCCGGCGGCGACGTTGCTGATCACGACGATCGGCACCTGGATCCTGACCATGCGCAACACGATGATCACCACGCTTTCCGAAGATTACGTGCGCATGGCCAGGGCGAAGGGCCTGTCGAGCCGGCGGATCATGTTCGACTACACCGCGCGGAACGCGATCCTGCCTAATCTCACCGGATTCGCGATGTCCCTGGGATTCGTGCTCGGCGGGGCGATCCTGATCGAGTACGTCTTCAACTACCAGGGCGTCGGCTACTGGCTGCTGAACGCCGTCGACAACGAGGACTACCCGCTGATGCAGGCCCTGTTCCTGCTGATCACCGTCGCAGTCCTGATCGCGATCTTGCTCTCCGATATCGCGACGGCGATTCTCGACCCGCGGACAAGGGACGCCCGATAGCCATGGCCATGATGCGCATGCCGACAGCCGCGCCGGCGGACGGCTCGGCTCCGCCCGCGCTCGCTCCGAGCCGCACGTCTGGCTGGAGCCAGAACGTCCTCCTGCGCTTCCTGTACCGCATCACCAAGGCGGTCAGGTCGAACCGCAAGGCGACCGTGGGCGCCATCTTGCTGCTGATCATCTGCTTCATCTCGGCGTTCCCCGGCCTGATCGCGCACGACAACCCGAGCGCGATGATCTACAAGGTCAGCCAGGGGCCGTCGGCCAGTCACCTGCTCGGCACGACCGGGCTCGGCCAGGACATGTTCGCCCAGCTGATCTGGGGCGCCAGGCCGGTGCTGCTGATCGCCTTCGGCGCGGGCGCGGCTTCCACGGCCATCGCCGTGCTGATCGGAATCGCCGCCGCCTACATGGGCGGGCTATGGGACGGCACGCTGAACCTGCTGACCGACGTGCTGCTGGTGATCCCGCTGTTCCCGCTGCTGATCGTGATCGCCGCCTACTTGCACAGCGCGGGGACGCTGGTCCTGATCGCGGTCATCACCTTGACCGGCTGGTCCTACACCGCGCGCCAGCTCAGGTCGCAGGCGCTCTCGCTGCGCAGCAGGGACTTCCTCGAGGCCGCGAGGGTCCGTGGCGAGCGGCGGCTGTACATCATCGTCGTCGAGATCATCCCGACGATGACCTCGCTGATCGTCGCCAGCTTCCTGACCAACGCGCTGTACGCGGTGCTGTTCTCGACCAGCCTGCAGTTCATCGGGCTCGGCGACCCGAACCAGGTGAGCTGGGGAACCATGCTGCGAGCCGCGGAGAACAACGAGGCATTCCAGACCGGCCAGTCACTGTGGATCATCGCGCCGGGCCTCTGCATCGTGGCGCTCGGCGCGGCCTTCGCCCTGCTCAACTACGCCTTCGACGAGATCGGGAACCCGGCGCTCAGGCCACTGAGGAGGAAGCGTGTCTGGCAGAGCCGCTGAGTTCGGGCCGACGTCAGGCGAGCCTGGCCTGGAAGCCAGACCCGGCGTTCGTAGCCGGCGCCTGCGCGGCAGGTCCGCGACGGCCGCGCGGCCGGTCGTCGCGCCTGAGCCGCCGCCGTCGGGCGACATCCTGGAAGTGCGCGACCTGTGCGTGGAGTACCTGCTGGACAGCGGGCCCGTGGTCGCGGTGGAGAACGTGAGCTTCGCCATGCCGCCCGGCGAGTTCCTCGCGATCGTCGGGGAGTCAGGCTGCGGTAAGTCCACGCTGCTGTTCGCGATCGCGCAGTTGCTCACGCCGCCCGCGGCCATCATCGGCGGCAGCGTGAACTTCCAGGGCCGCGACATGGTGGGAATGACGGATTCCGCCCTGGCGACGATCCGCTGGAGGGACTTGTCCGTCGTCATGCAGAGCGCGATGAACGCGCTCAACCCGGTCAAGTCCATCGGAGCTCAGTTCAAGGACGCGATGCAGGCGCATGGCGTGCACGCCAGCGACCAGATCGCGGCCAGGTCAGCCGAGGTGCTGCGGATGGTCGGCATCGACCCGGTGCACCTGAAGAGCTACCCGCACCAGCTATCCGGCGGGATGCGGCAGCGCTCGATGATCGCGATGGCGATGCTGTTCACGCCGCAGCTCGTGATCATGGACGAGCCGACCTCCGCGCTCGACGTCGTCGCGCAGCGCTCGCTAATGGTGCAAATCAAGGAACTGCAGCAGGAGTTCGGCTTCGCGGTCATCTTCGTGACCCATGACATGTCCCTGGTCAGCCATTTCTCCGACCGGCTGATGGTGATGTATGCCGGGCAGGTCGCCGAGCTTGGCCCGACCAGGCAGCTGTTCGACTCACCAGCCCACCCGTACTCGGTGGGCTTGCTCGACGCGTTCCCCTCGATCAGGGGGCCGCGGCGCGAGCTGCGCGGCATCCCCGGCAGCCCGCCCAACCTGGCCAGGCCGCCACAGGGCTGCAGGTTCGCGCCGCGCTGCCCCAAGGTGATGGACCGCTGCGAATCCGAGCAGCCCGTCCTGTACGCGCTGGAAGGCAGGGATGTCCGCTGCTTCCTGTACGACGGAGCGCAGAGCGTCAACCTGGGGAGCAATTCGTGACCGAGCTGACCGCCGAACCTGGCCCGCCTGCCACGCCGGCTGCCGGCGAGGAGACGCTGCTCCGGACCGAGGGCCTGACCAAGCACTTCAGGATCGGCAACGCCCTGTCACAGCGCACCCTGCACGCCGTGGACGACGTGAGCCTGTCCGTCGGCGAACGGCAGATCGTGGCGCTGGCCGGCGAGAGCGGCAGCGGCAAGTCCACGATCGCCCGGCTGCTCGCGCGGATCTACAACCCGACTAGCGGCCAGGTCTACTTCCAGGGCAAGCCGCTGTCGTCGATGCGCTCACGCGCCGACCGGCTGCGCTACAGCGGCCTGGTGCCCATGGTCTTCCAGGACCCGTTCGCCTCCATCAACCCCGTCTTCCGCGTGTCGCATGGGGTGCAGCGCAGCCTGAAGCTGCACCGGCCCGAGCTGTCGCCGCTGCAGCGCAACGCCGAGGCCGAGCGGGTCTTCGAGGTGGTCGGGCTATCCCCAGCCGCCGACGTGCTGCAACGCTATGCGCACGAGCTCAGCGGCGGCCAGCGCCAGCGCGTCGGGTTCGCCCAGGCGCTGGCGATGCGGCCCAAGCTGATCCTGGCTGACGAGCCCGTGTCGATGCTGGATGTCTCGATCAGGATCGGCCTGCTCAACCTGATGGCCGACCTGCGCGACTCCGAGGGCGTCTCGATCCTGTACATCACCCACGACCTGGCCAGCGCCCGCTACGTCGCCGACCGGCTGATCGTCATGTACGCGGCTCAGATCGCCGAGTCCGGGCCGGTCGAGGAGGTGCTGAGCAGCCCGCGGCACCCGTACACCCAGCTGCTGCTGTCGGCGGTGCCCGACCCGCGGGCGACGTTCAGCGT
>JASHXW010000289.1 GCA_030043395.1 Streptosporangiaceae bacterium | reverse complement strand
GGTCACCAGGGACGCGGTCGAGTTCCGCGCCGAGCCGGAGGTAACGCCATGACCAGCGATGTCCGGGATCGCTCGGACGCCGGCCGCACGCCAGATGTCAGCGCTGGCAGGGCGGGATTCGGCCAGCTCGTGCGAGCCGAGTGGATCAAGTTCAGGAGCGTGCGCGGATGGGTTATCGGCATGGTGGTGGCGGCGCTGCTGACGGTCCTGCTCGGCGTGTTCCTCGGGGCCAACGCGAATATCGGCTGCGAGAGCGCGAATGGCAAGTTCCAGAGCGGCAAGGCGTGCGAGCCCACGGTGCCGATCGGGCCTGGCGGCGAGGCGGTCAATGACAGCTATTACCTTGAGAGCAAGCCGCTGACGGGGAACGGCAGCATCACGGTGCGGCTCACCTCGCTGACGAGCCTGCACGTCAGCGGCAACGGACAGGCGTCGCCAGGCCAGAATCCGACAGCCGGGATGCAAAGGGGCATCATCCCGTGGTCGAAGGGCGGCATCATCCTGACGCCGAGCATCAAGCGGGGATCCGCCTACGCGGCGATCATGGCCACTGGCGAGCACGGCATCCAGATGCAGTACGACTACACCAGCGACATCGCCGGCCTGCCCGGCGCTGTCAAGCCGGCATCGCCCCGGTGGTTGCGGCTGACCCGCAACGGCGACGCCGTGCGCGGTTACGACTCCGCCGATGGCAGGCACTGGACCCTGGTCGGGACCGCCACGCTGGCCGGACTGCCGGCTACGGTCCGGGCCGGGATGTTCGTCACGTCGCCCCAGTACGTCGTCACGCGGGCGTTCTTCGGCGGTGCGAGCAATGCGGTCGGTCCCAGCCAGTCCACCGCCGTCTTCGACGATCTCAGCTTGCGCGGCGACTGGCCGGCCACGGCCTGGACCGGCGATGACATCGGTGCGCACTCAGCAACCCCGGACACGGGCTTCGGGTACGCCCACCACCGCGGCGGGACCTTCACCGTCAGCGGATCAGGGGACATCGCGCCGGTCACGTCCGGGGGCGGCGGATTCCCGTCCGCGGACTTCGAGCAGCCGCTCATGGCGATCTTCGTCGCCCTGATCGCGATCGTCGTCGTGGCGGCCGCGTTCTTCACCTCCGAGTACCGGCGCGGCCTGATCCGCGTCACGCTCGCCGCGAGTCCGCGGCGTAGCCGGGTGCTGGCGGCAAAGGCGGTGGTCATCGGGTCAGTTGCCTTCGTGACCGGACTGGTGGCGTCCGTCGCGGCTATCTGGCTCGGGCTTCCTAGGGAGGAGAACCAGGGCATTCTCGTGCTACCGGTCCCTCTGCTCACCGAGGTGCGGGTGATCGTCGGCACCGCCCTGCTGGTGGGAGTGGCTGCCGTACTCGCCACAGCCATCGGCGCGATCGTGCGGCGAAGTGCCGTGGCGGTCACGACGGCCATCGTGGTCATCGTGCTGCCGTTCTTGCTGTCGGTGATCGCGCTGCCCGCCGGGATTGGCGACTGGGTCCTGCGGCTCGCTCCAGCGGCCGGGCTGGCGATCCAGCAGAGCATTCCCAACTACCCCTTCGTCCAGAGCACCCCCTCGGCCGGGTCCGGCACCTACCCGCTCTCCCCGTGGGCTGGATTTGCCGTGCTGTGCGCCTGGGCGATCGCGGCGCTCTGGCTCGCGTCGATCCTGCTGCGGCGGAGGGACGCATGAGCGCGGCAATGCCGGCCGCGATGCGCGCGGAGTGGGTCAAGCTCCGGACCGTGACCGGCCCGGCCTGGGGGCTGGCTGGCATGATCGCCCTCACCGTGGCCGTGAGCGTCGCGGTGGTGGCGGCCGACCGCTGCCCGGCTGGGACTGCCTGCCAGGTCGACACCACCAAGATGAGCCTCAGCGGGATCCTGCTCGGTCAGGCGGTCGTCGCGATCCTCGCCGTTCTCCCGGTGTGCAACGAGTACAGCACCGGGATGATCAGGGTCACGCTCAGCGCCATGCCCCGGCGGACGACAGTGCTGGCGACCAAGACGGTCCTGGTCGCGGCCCTGGTGCTGATCGGTAGCGCGCTGGCGGTGCTTGGCTGCGTGTTCGCCGGGCACCTGATCCTCTCCGCCGGCGATGTCACCCCAGCGCCGGGTATCCCGGCCCTGTCGCTGGCAAGTGGCCCGACGCTGCGCGCCGCGGCGGGATCGGTCTTGTACCTCGGGCTGATCGCCGTGCTCAGCGTGGGGATCGCGGCGATCGTGCGCGATCCCGCGCCGACGATCGGGCTGGTACTCGGCGTGCTCTACCTGTCCCAGGTCGTCGACGCCTTCGTCGCGAACCCGACCTGGCACAACAGGATCGAGCGATACAGCCCGATGGCCGGCCTCAACATCCAGGCGACAACCAACCTGAAGAGCCTGGCCATCAGCCCCTGGGCAGGGCTCGGCGTCCTGGCGATCTGGGCCGCTGCCATCTGGCTGGCCGGCGCGCTGGTGCTCAGGCTGCGAGACGCGTGAAGCGCTGTCGTGGGCGGCCATCGCAGGTCACTCGGATGGCGCCGCCTGGACGACTGGCCAGCAGACTTCGGTCACGAATCCGGATTCATCGTCGGTATCAAGCTCCGTCACGACGTAGTGCTCGCGAATCGGCCCGTCCAGGCCGATCTCGCGCTGGGTCACGTAGTTGCCGAGCGCGCCATACGTCCGGTCGAGATCGGCGAGGGATCCACGGTGGATCGCCACCGCAAGTTCAGCCGCAGGGATCTGCAGCATGCTTGCCCGGCCGGTAGCCCGCACAGCCTGAGCGACGGGGACGTAGGCCGTCACGTCCCCGGAGGCAAGCTGAAAGAACTCGGCCGAGTACAGCGCTGCGCGCGGGCCGGCCGGCCGGATCTCCGCTGCCGCCAGCGCCGCGTCGAGCTCATGCTGGGCCGCGCTCAGCCACGGGTCCAGGCCGGGAAACGAGACCTGCTCGCAGATGGCCAGGGCCGGGGTTGCGCTCGCCGCGCGGTAAGCGACGGAGATCGGCGCGGGCGACTGCTCAAGGATGGAGCGCAGCGAGGCCACGACGGATTGCGTCGCCGCAAGCTGTGACTCCATGCGCTGCATGTGCGCCACGATGACCTGGTTGCGGGCCGCGGCGTCTGGCGCGTCCAGTACCTCCTTGATCTCGTTCAGCGGCATGCCGAGATCCTTGAACCTGCGGATGACCTGCGCGATCTGAACTTGCTCGGGAGCGTAGAACCGGTAACCGGAGTCCGGATCGATCTGCGATGGAAGCAGCAGGCCAACCTGGTGGTAGTGGCGCAATGCCGCGATGCTCAGGTGCGTCATGCGGGAGAAGTCGCCGATCGTTACCCGTGCCGCCATCACCTCACCACCTTGCATGGTTTGCCTGGTCCTGCGGATGTCCAACGGCGACTCGCCTTGTCGTCATGCTGCCTCGCGGTTCTGCGCGGACTGCTGCGGCCGGGGCGTCAGCCTGGAGCGGGCAGGCAGCCGGCGATTCAGCGTCAGTGCTGAGATGCCCGCCCAGGCCGTCAGCGCCGCGGCCACGACGAAGGCTCCCGTTGCGGAGCGGCTCAGCAGTTGCAGGCCAAGCGTAGGAGCGATCGCCAGGCCGATCCACCAGCACAAGCTCATGGCGGCCATGTACCGCCCGCGCAGGGCCGGCGGAGCGAGGTCGGCCACCAGGGGCATCAGGGTCGTCGTGAAGAAGCACTCTCCCGCCCCGACCAGCACGCAAGCAACGACCAGCTCAGCGATCGCGGCGCCGGTGCTCCGCGGCGCCGCGACGACGAGCAGGCAGGCGGCGATGAAGAGCAGCGCCGCCACCGCCATCATGTCGACGCGCCGGCGGCCCTCGGCGAGCCGGGCGATCGGAACCTGAGCGATCACGACAGTGGCGGCGTTTGCTAGCAGCAGCAGGCCGATCAGAGGGGCGCTGATGCCGATCACGTCCCTGGCATACGGCGGCAGCACCCAGCTGAACACTCCCCAGCCGACTGCCGTCATGGCCAGGGCTATGGCAGCCAGATGGAGGAAGGCGCGATCACCGAGCACCACCCGGTATCCGCGCTTGACCGGCTCAGGTCGAGCGCGGTCCCGTACCACGACGACCAGGACGCAGACGTAGCCGACATAGGTGACCGCATTGGCGAGGAACAAGGCGATGAATCCAGTCAGGCCATGCGCCGCCACCAGCCCGCCCAGCGCCCCGCCAGCGCCGATGCCTGCGTTCGTGGCGACTCGGGATATGGCCGTCGCGCGATGACGGACGTCGGCGGCGGTCAGGGTCGCCACCAGGGTCGACTGGCTCGGGTTCAGCCCGCCGTTTCCGGCGCCGGCCACGGCCGCCGCGGCGAGCGCTTGCCCTGGTGAGTGCGAGAATGCCAGGCCGGCGTAACCAGCGGCCAGCGCGACACCGGCTCCGACTGCGGTCGCGCGGGCTCCGTGGCGGTCGATCATCGGCCCGACGAGTGGCGCGATCACCACAGCGGTTCCGGTGAGCGTTCCGATGACCAGGCCGGCGACACCGAGGCTGAAACCGCGGCCGTTGTGCAGGTAGATCACCTCGAACGGCAGCACTGCACCGTAGCCGAGCATGTTCAGGAAGATCCCGGCCTCGATGAGCCACAGCTCACGGGACAGGCCAAACGGCGCGCGACGCGTCATCCACATGAGCCAACCGTCGACTCTCAGGTAACAAGAGAGTCAACACGAGCCGTTAGCCGACAGGGTTCCGCGGTTGTCGCCGAGTTGCACGAGCCCGGGGTGGTCTCCGGGAAGCCCGATCGAACGGCCGGGGCAGGACGCTGCAGGTGGTTGTCCTTTTCGGCTCTGGCGTCCGCTGCCATGCCGCTTGTACCCTTGTGATTGCTTGTACCCTTGTGAATGGAAGGCTCCGGAGGTCACGGTGTTGGCTGCACGTTCGGTGTTTGCCCTGGCGGCGGCCGGCTTGGCCGTGGCCGCCGGCCTTCTTGTCGCGCCTGCAGCACTCGGCGCGCCTGCTGGTGGTCGCGTCACAGTCCGCAGCGACGAGTTCGAGGGCGTGAGCTGCCTGCAAGGCCACGGATGCGTCGCGGTCGGCTCCCGGTACGTCAGCTCCTCCAAGACCTTGCAGGCACTGGCGGAGACCCGCGGATCATCGGGCGGATCCTGGACGGTGCATAACCCGCCCGGCATCAGCGGATCGTCCACCACGGGCTTCGGCCCGATCGGCAACGGCGAGACCGTGAGCTGCGTCGCCAAGCCCTACACCTGCGTGGGCATAGGCAGCTACAACAAGGGCGGGCGCCAGTTCAACTACGCCGCCAAGTGGAATGGATCGTCCTGGAAGATCGTGAGCCCGCCTGATCCCAAGCCAACGTTGTCCTCGGGGCTGGACGCCATCTCGTGCCTGTCGGCGCATTTCTGCCTGGTGGTGGGCCACTGGATTAGCAGTACGTCACACCACGGCGTTCTGGAGAGCCTGCTGTTCAACGGCAAGAAGTGGACCCTGAACTCCAAATTGCCTATCCCAGCACAGGCCACCAGTGCGCGGCTCTGGGGCCTGTCTTGCGTTTCAGTGACCTGGTGCATGGCTGTCGGCGACTACAACAAGGGTTCCGCGCAGCCCCTGATGTCGGAGACATGGAACGGCAAGAAGTGGACCATGCACCTTCCGCCCAACCCTCAGCATGTGCAGGGCAACGCCCTGGTCGGCGTTTCCTGCGTGTCGAAGACCTTCTGCAACGCTGTCGGAGACTCCCTCACTGGCAAGATCATCAAGCTCAAGCTCAAGTCGCTGGGGGAGACCTGGAACGGCAAGTCCTGGGCTATCCGGTCAACCCCGTCAGGGAAGCAGAGCATCGGTTCGGAACTCTTCGACGTCAAGTGCCAGTCGCGCACTTCCTGCCTGGCCGTCGGCACGCTCGCGGCGAGCTGGAAAGGCACGTCTTGGCATAGCATCACGTTCCCCGTTCCTGCTGGCTCACCGATCACGAGCGCCGTCGCCCTGTCCTGCGTGTCGGCCAAGGACTGCACGGCTGCCGGCAGCTACGCGAGCGGATCAAGCACCCTGACGGCCATCTGGAACTGGAACGGCACATCGCTCACGATGCAAAGCAGCCCAAGCCCGTAAGGCCGGCGGGTCACTCAGGGCCCGGCCGGGTTTCAGGCATCGCAGCTTCGCGACCGTCTAGCGTTGCGCCCTTTGTCCATGTCACAGTATTCGTGGTAGTCAAGTCATGGAATGGGGGCGGTGTTCTGCCATGGGGGAAAATCGAGGGCTGCTGAACGGATCGGCTCGCGGCGATCGAAGGAGGCGGGCAACACGCGGGCCGCTCGTGGTAGGAATGGCCGGCCTGGCGGCCAGCCTGCTGCTGGCCGGACAGGCCGGTGCCGTCGCGGCGACTGGCCCGCGGCCGGCCGCCGGCAGCGGGGCGCAGGGGCAGCTGTCGGGCGTGTCTTGCGTGAGCGCCAAGGAGTGCGTCGCGGTCGGCCTGGCGATCAGCAGCAAGGAAGTGCGCACGGGCCTGGCCGAGAAGTGGAATGGCAAGCACTGGTCCCGCATGTCCGCGCCAGAGCCAGCGGGATCAACGGGCAGCACGCTGAACGCCGTGTCGTGCGCGACCGCCCGCAGCTGCATGGCCGTCGGCGCGCATTACAAGCCCGGCAAGACCCTCCCCGAGGCGGACCGGTGGAATGGCTCGAAGTGGACAAGCACCACCGTCCCGGCGCCTGGCGCTGGTTCGGACACGCTGGATGCGGTAGCGTGCCTGAGCGCTACTAACTGCTGGGCGTCAGGGTCGGCGGGGGATCTGACGCTCGTCGAGCACTGGAACGGCAAGACCTGGTCGACGACGCACAGCCCATCGCCCAATCCGGCCAAGCCGAATTTGCTAAGCGGGCTGGCCTGCGCGAGTACGCGCGAGTGCTGGGCAGTCGGCCTGACTTTCCCCGCAAGCGATGGCGGCACCCTCACCGAGAAGTGGGATGGCGGCAAGTGGGCCGTGCAGACGACGCCATCGTCTAAGGCCGGCCAGCTGCTGGGCGACTCCTGTGCCAGTACGTCTGCCTGCATGGCCGTCGGCATCGGCAACAGCCTGTTCGCGATCGCGCAGCGCTGGACCGGATCGAAATGGGTGACGACCAGCGTTCCCAAGGTCAGCGGGGAGAAGGACGCAGAACTCCAGGCGGTCGCCTGTCCGGCCCGCACGGCCTGCGTAGCGGTCGGCAGCTACTACAACGGCACGGCCACGACGCTCATGGCCCAGAAGTGGAATGGCTCCAGCTGGGCCGCGATGAAGGTTCCTGGGCCATCGGGGACGACCTATGCCAGCTTGAGTGGCGCTGCGTGCACCAGCGCCAGCAACTGCTGGGCAGTGGGCTATTACCTCGGTACTGGCTCGGCTGCCTTCCCGGTGATCAGGCACTGGAACGGCACGACCTGGTCGGCTGGCTGACCACTCGCAGGGACGGGTGACGTATCTCGTTACGCTACGGGACTAGTGAGCAGCCCGCGAGAACAGCAGATGGCAGTCGTCGAGCGGCCCTTGCCGGCCTACCGGCAAGGGCCGTACCAGCCGCCTGCCGGAGCCGCGGAGCTGGTCCTGGTCAGGCACGGCCAGTCGCAGCCCTTCGTGCAGGGGGCGCTGTTCCCGCTGGTTGACGGCCAAGGCGACCCGCCGTTGTCCGAGCAGGGACTGGTTCAGGCCAGCCTGGTCTGCGCCAGGCTGGCCCGGGAGCCACTAGCGGCGATCTACGTGACCACCCTGCGACGCACGGCTCAGACGGCGGCGCCGCTCGCCCAGGAGCTGGGCGTCGTCCCGCAGGTGGAGGCCGACCTCAGGGAGGTGCACCTGGGCGAGTGGGAGGGCGGCCTGTACCGCAAGATGGTGGCCGACCAGCATCCGATCGCGCAGCGGATGCTCGCGCAGGAGCGCTGGGACGTGATTCCCGGCGCCGAGAGCGCAGCAGCCCTAAGAGACCGGGTACGGGCCGCCATTGGCCGCGTTGCCGCAGCTCATCCCGGCCAGCGGGTGGCGGTGTTCACGCATGGCGGGATCATCGGCCAGGCCATGGCGATCGCCGCGGCATCCAGGCCATTCGCGTTCACCGGCGCGGACAACGCCTCGATCTCTCGGCTCGTCATCACCACAGACCGGTGGATCGTCCGCTGCTTCAACGACACGGCCCACCTGCCGGCGGGCTAGCGCTCCAGCCGGGAACAGGCAGCGACCCAGCCCCGCCAGCCGATCAGCGCCCGAGCCGGTCAGAACCGCACGTAGTCATACTCCACGGGCAGGTCGTTGATCCCCACCTGAGGCGGCATCAGCCAGCTGGCGAACTCGCCTGGCTCATGGTGCGGGATCATCAGCCCGGCGATCCGGGCCCGGTCATCCGCCGTCGGAAGCCACTCGCCGGACTGGCGCAGCCACCGCGCTTCGTCGACAAGCTGGCCGGCCGGGCTGACGCAGTGCCCGGCGAACGCGCCCACCTGCCGGTTGAATCCGGGATGCGGCAGCTCCAGCCGCTGGTCCAGCCCGGCCCTGGCAAGCTCCGCGTTCCACTTGCGCAGGCCGCGCTCGCAGTCAGCGACGTACTCGTCGCGCAGGTCCAGGTTGAGCGCGGTCAAGGCGGGCACTGTCCGCGCCGTCACGGCGCCGTCCACGACCACGGGCACGTCTGCCGTCGTCTCGGTGAGCACGTGGTCGTCGTGCCGCCGCGTCTCCATCCACCGGCCCTTGAGCCCGGCGGTGAAGTACGCGGCCGCGTTGGATGAAGTCTCCGAGCCGAAGAGGTCGAGCGACAGCGAGTAGTGCTGGTTCAGGTACTTCTGCAACACCGACAGCGGGATGGCGCCGTAGGGCCAGATGTCGTCGGTCCCGTGCTCGGCCATGACCGCGGCGGTTCGTTGCACGACCCGCTGGACGCCGGTCGTTCCCACGAACATGTGGTGCGCTTCCTCGCGCAGCATGAACTCGCAGGTACGCGACAGCGGGTCGAAGCCGGACTCCTTCAGCGTCCCGAGCTGGTACTTGCCGTCCCGGTCGGTGAAGTAGGTGAACATGAAGAACGACAGCCAGTCGGTGGTCTCCTCGTTGAACGCGCCGAGTA